>NZ_JBHWGD010000093.1:0-25597 GCF_042733235.1 Kitasatospora sp. NPDC059722 | reverse complement strand
TCTCCTGTCGCCTCTCTCCCCTATCCCCCCCGCTCCGTCCGCGTCCCCGCCACTCTGGTAATAAGACACCAGAGAGTACTCGCAGCCGGAGCTGGTGGCCGGCCTCCACCTCTGGCTGACGACCGAAACGAAGTACGCGGACGCCGACTCGGTGGACCGTCTGGTGCCCTCGCCGCTGCTGTGGGGGCGGATGGCCGACTCCGGCCAGTTCGCCACCGCGACCGTGCAGGAGGCGCACTTCCCGGAGGCATTCACCCGGGTGCTGAAGGCCGATCCGGGGGCGATCAAGCAGGCGTACATCTACGCCGTCACCGTCACCGGCAAGCAGTCGATCTCCTGGAACGGCGCCCCGCAGGGCGGGGTCGAGGACCGCTCGTCCACGCTCGCCGTCCAGTGCCGCCCTGACCGTCCCTGCGCGCTGGTCGGCGTGCTGCCGACTGTCTCGCCCTGACCCCTGCCCCTAGAAAGGAGGTTCCCTCATGGGTGTCTGTGACGTCCCCATGATCAGCCAGGTCTGCGACGCGGTCGACGCGATCAACTTCGTCTCGGATCCGGGCAAGAGCATCACCGACGGCATCGGTGCGTGGATCACCAAGTCGATGACGGAGCTGGCGACCAGTGCCGTCAACCTCGCCTCGCTGGGGGTCAACAAGACCACCGGCATCGACCTCAACGCCGACTGGTTCCGGCAGAACTACGAGCTGATCCTGCCGATCGGCCTCATCCTCACGGTCGGCACGTTCTGCGCGCAGCTGATCCTCGCCGCCTGGCGCCGAGACGACCGGGCGCTGGCCCGTGCGGCCTGGGGCACCATGACCGGCGTCCTGTTCTCCTTCTGCGCGATCTCCTTCACCTCCGTGGCGGTGACGGTCGTCGATGCACTGTCCGACGGCCTGTTCAAGGCGGCCGGGACCACGCTGGAGGATGCGATCCGGCGGATCATCAAGGTCTCCGAACTCGGGGCCATGTACGGCCTCGGCTGGACCATCCCCTCGCTTGTCGCCATCGGGTGCGCGATCGGCGCGTTCCTCTACTGGGGCACGATGGTCGCCCGCAAGGTCGGCATCCTGGTCCTGGTCGTCCTCGCCTCGTTTGCCGGGGCCGGTGGCGGCTGGGAGGTCGCGCAGCGCTGGCGGCGTGGCTGGATCGAGGCCACCGCCACCCTGGTGGCCTCGAAGCTCCTGATGACCATCGTGTTCATCACCGGCATCTCCGCGATCGGCAACTCCGATGCCAAGGACGGGATGAGCGCCCTTTCCGACGCGATGGCCGGTGTCGTGATCATGGTCTTGATCCTGCTCTGCCCGTACGCCTGCTACAAGTTCATCCACTGGGCGACCGACGGCTCCGGGCACGACGACATGCACCGCACCAGCGTCGCCGGGGTGGCGGTGGCCGCCGGGGCCGCGAAGACCGCCGCCGGCCTCGCGATGCAGATGGGCACCGGTGTCCCGGCCCCGCAGGGCCCCAACAAGGTCCCCGGGATGGACGGCGGCGGCGCCTCCTCCGGCATCGACCCGACCGGACGGGTCAGCAAGGAAGGCATCGACGCCGGCCCCGCCCAGCAGCCGACGAAGTTCCGTTTCGGCGAGGACCCGAGCGCGCCCGGCGACCGCGGACGCTCCCTGGTCACCCGGCCCGGCATCCCCGCCCTGATCACCCGAGCCTCCCTCGGTGGCAAGGGTGAGTCGCCCGCAAGCGGCCAGGAAGCACCGGCCTCCCCGGGCATCCAGAACACGCTCTCCGGAGGCGCAGTGTCCATCCCTGGAGCTCCTGGGGCTTCTCCGGCCCCGGCTCCTGCGGCGAGTGCACCTCCGCCGAGCGGAGCCCCGGCTCCCGATCCGGTCCGGTCCGTCTACCCGAACCCGCCAAGCAACCCCGGTTCCTGACCGGCACCCCCTCTCCCCGGGGCGGGCGACGGCCCGCCGCCCGCCCCGGGCCCCACGACCAGCGAAGGAGTCCCGCGATGCAGTCCAGAAGAGTGCCGCGCCCCCGCCCGCCGCCCGCACGCTCACCCCCTCTGGAACCCCGATGCCCTCCTCGATGCCCGACACCACCCATGCGTCCGTCAAGTTCCCCCACCGCTCCAAGCGCGGCATCCTGCTCGGCCTCAGCGCACCCCAGCTGATCACCACCGCCGCCGCCGGCCTGCTCCTGCTCGCCGTCCTCACCACCCGCGGCGTCACCGGCGCCCTCCAGCTCCTCCCCGTCTGGGGCGCGATAGCCCCCTTCGTCGTCGTCCGCTACCGCGGCCGCACCCTCGCCGACTGGGCACCGATCGCCGCCCGCTACGCGCTGCGCCGCCTGCGCGGCCAGCTGGTCTGGCTCGTCCGCCCCTCCTCCCGCCCGGTGCGCGAGGGCCTGCTCCACCTGCCGGGCAGCGCGGCCAGCCTGCGCGTGGTCACCGCCCCGGACCGCCGCTACGGCGCCGTCCACGACCCGCACGCCGGCACCCTCACCGCCATCGTCAAGGTCAGCAGCCGCGCCTACGCCCTGCTCGACCCGGGCACCCAGAACGCGAACGTGAACGGGTGGGGCCGGGCGCTGGCGGCGCTCGCCCGGACCGGCCAGGTCGCCCGGATCCAGGTGATCGAGCGGACCGTGCCCGACTCCGGCGACGGGCTTCGCCGTCACTGGGAGGAGCACGGGAAGCCCGACGCGCCGCTCGCGGGTGCCCTGTACGGCGAGCTGATCCAGAACGCGGGGCCGGCCAGCGCCCCGCACGAGGCGTACGTGGCCATCGCCCTCGACTTCAAGGGCGCCAAGCGCCTGATCAACCAGGCCGGTGGTGGCCTGACCGGCGCCTTCGCGGTCCTCGCCCAGCTGACCAGCTCCTTCGAGCAGTCCGCGCGCACCGCGGGCCTCAACCCGACCGGCTGGCTGAACGCCGGCGAGATCGCCGCCGTCGCCCGCACCGCCTACGACCCCAAGTCCCGTGCCGCGCTGGACCGCTGGTCGAAGGATGGTCGCCCGGCCGCCGATCCGGTTGCCGCCGGCCCGGTGGTCGTCCTGGAGAAGGCCGACCACATCTCGACGGACTCCGCCCATCACTCCACCTACTGGGTGGAGAACTGGCCCCGTACCCAGGTCAATCCGGGTTTCCTGCACCAGGTGCTGTTCGCCTCGGGTGTGCGCCGCACCGTCTCCCTGTCCTACGAGCCCAAGGACATCGACTCCGCGATGCGCGACGTGCGCCGCAAGAAGGCCAGCGTGATCGCCGACTCGGCCGAGCGCGCCCGCAAGGGCCAGGTCGCCTCCGAGGCCGACAGCGTGGAGTACCAGGACATCCAGGACCGCGAGCGCCAGCTGATCGCCGGGCACGCCGACGTCGCCCTGACCGGCCTGCTGACCATCTCGGCGGACACCGAGGACGAACTGCGCTCCGCCTGCGCCGTGGTGGAGACCGCGGCCGTCGGTGCCCAGCTCGACCTGCGCCCGCTCACCTGGCAGCAGGCCGAGGCGTTCACCGCCTCCGCCCTGCCCTTCGCCCTCGCCGCGTGATGCCGGCCGCCCCCGCCACCGCGCAGGACTTCGTCCCCTACGCGACCGCCGCGATCGACTTCCACCGCGCGCTCAACATCCCGACGGGCCCCCTGGTCGCATCCCGTGCCGAACTCGACTCGCTCCACGAGCACTTGGTCTCGCTGCACGGCCTGCTGGACGCCCACACCCAGCGCACCGCCCCGCTGCTGCCCGGCGAGGGCGACCACCTGAAGGCCGCCCGCACCCGGCTATGGCAGGCCGCCGACCACCTCCACGCCGCCTACCACCGCTCACCCCGGCCAGGCACCGGCGAGGTTCCCGGCCCGGACGCCTGCCGGACCCGCCTGCCCGAAGGCGCACCCGAGCTGACCATCTGCCGACGCCACCAGGAGACCGCCCAGTTGGTCCGCCGCCGCACCACCCCCGCCGACCTGCACGCCCCGTTCACCGGCCTCGTCCGCCGCTGAACCCCGACCACCCCGGATACGTGATCATGCCCAGGAACCGCGCCACCGCCAGCCAGCTCTTCGTCCCGCGCAAGACCACTCGCGCTCAACAGCGCGCCGCGCGCGCAGAGTTCGCCGAGGCCCGCACCAAGGCCCGCCTCGCCCAGGGCCCCACCGAGCGCCGCGAGCACGAGGGCGCCGATCCCGAACTGCGGCCCGCCTACCCCGCCTCCGGGCGGCCCGGCCCCGCCTCCGCCCGCGGCGGCCAGCTTCACCTCCCCAAGCACCGCATGACCACCGCCGTCGCGGGCGGGGCCTACCCCTTCCTCGCCGAGGCCGGCCTCGGCGCCGAGGGGATCTTCATAGGCCGCGACCTCCACGCCGAGGGCTCCTTCTGCTTCGACCCCTTCACGCTCTACAACTCCGGCCGCATCGAGGGGTTCACGAATCCGAACGCGATCCTGTGCGGCGTGATCGGCGTGGGCAAGAGCGCGCTCGCCAAGTCGATCGCGACCCGGGCCATCGCCCACGGGTACAAGATCTACGTGCCTTCCGACCCGAAGGGTGAGTGGTCCGGCCTGGCCGAGGCACTCGGCGGGCAGACCATCGCGCTCGGCCCCGGCCTGCCGGGACGCCTGAACCCCCTCGACGCGCCGCCGCAGCCGGATGGTGTGAGCGAGG
The DNA here is from genome assembly GCF_042733235.1 of Kitasatospora sp. NPDC059722. NCBI lineage: Bacteria > Bacillati > Actinomycetota > Actinomycetes > Kitasatosporales > Streptomycetaceae > Kitasatospora > Kitasatospora sp. NPDC059722. Next base: position 20,987 of record NZ_JBHWGD010000093.1, on the reverse strand, counting down.
AGGACTGGACCAGCGAGGTCCGCAAGCGCCGCCTGCTCCTCCTGGCGAGCCTGGCAGCGACCGTACTCAAGCGCGATCTGCTGCCGATGGAGCACACCGGCCTGTCCGCCGCCCTGGACCTGGCCGTCGCCGACGCCAACTCGGTCGGCACCGTGCCGCTGCTCGGCGACATCACCCGCCTCCTCGGCACCCGCGAGCGCCTGGACACCGCCCTCGGCGACGAAGGCCGGATCGGCCACGCCGCCGACGACCTCGCCCACGCCCTGCGCCGCCTGGTCAGCGGCGACCTGTCCGGCATGTTCGACGCCCCGTCCACCGTGACGTTCGACCCGAACGCGCCGATGCTGTCCATCGACCTGTCCCGCCTGGGCAGCAGCGGCGACGACACCGCCCTCGTCCTCGCGATGACCTGCGCCTCCGCGTGGATGGAGGCCGCCCTCGCCGACCCGGCCGGAGGCCGCCGTTGGGTGATCTACGACGAGGCGTGGCGGATCATGCGCCACCTCGGCCTCCTGGAGCGCATGCAGCAGCAGTGGAAGCTCAGCCGCGGCCTGGGCATCGCCAACCTCCTGATCCTGCACCGGCTTTCCGACCTGCTCTCCGCGGGCGACGCCGGATCGCGCGGACGCGTCCTCGCCGAGGGCCTGCTCGCCGACTGCTCCACCCGGATCATCTACCGCCAGGAACCCGACCAGGTCCAGGTGTCCATGTCCCTGCTCGGCCTCACCGGCGTCGAAGCCCAGGCCATCGCCGCCCTCACCCGCGGCCGGGGCCTGTGGAAGGTCGCGGGCCTGAGCTTCATCGTGCAGCACCTCCTCCACCCGCGCGAACGCGAGCTCTACGACACCGACTTCCGCCTCGCGGCCTGAATGACCGACATCAACTTCCTCGTCCTACCGTGAATTCCCGGTGCCAAGCGTCGATCCACTCGTCGCACTGGCCCGTGCACGCGGGATCACGTGGCCGCGATCTGACGCTGGGCGTACTTCGACCGTGACAGCAGGCCAGGAATGGCATCGAAGCGGTAAACGTATTCCCGCCACATCCGAGCCGTCTCGGCCGTGCTGTCGATGCAGGCGGTGTAGCTGCGGCAGTTCTCCGGGTCGAGGAGCTCCTTGATCCCGACCAGGTCGAGGTCGGCTCCCGACAGGGTGGAATCGGCCTCGGCGATGGGCGTGCCGGCACCGCCGGCGCCGATCGCCTTCCGCACCTTCGCCACCGCGTCGGGATCCCAGAGGCGGTCGCGGCGCGGCGGCGACTCCGGCAGGTGGGTGGCGTGGCGACGGGAGGTGATGGTCATCAGTGTCCAGCCGTCGAAACAGTGACGGATCGCCGTCGGCATGTCGGTGGAGCAGGTGAGGTAGGTGAGGTAGTCGGCCAGGTCCTCCATCTTCACGCCTTCTCTGAGGAGCATGGAGCAGGAGTTGAAGTCGTCGCCGGGCTTGGTCTCGTCGTGGGGGATCTGCCACATGTCGTGGGCGAGCGCCGTGGCGATCTTCCATTCGTCGAGCAGCGGGTGGCCGGACAGCCCTGCGTAGTAGCCGTTCTGGGCGACCTGGACGTCGGAGCCGGCATCGAGGGCACGCAGCGCCAGCCGGTCCGGCAGCGGCACCACGGACGGGTCGTGATAGCGGGTGGTCAGCCTGGTCGCCATGTTGGACACCAGGTTGCCCAGGTCCGGCACCCATACCTGCTCGACCGCACCGGGTCGGTCGAGGTGGGGGTGGAGGTGGTCGAGTGCGACCTGCGCGAGCTTCCCGACTTCCGCGGCGCAGGTCGGCCCGGCGTAGTGCTGGTCGACCAGGGCGGTGACCGGCCAGAAGTGCATGGTGGCGATGACCACGTCGACCGGGACGTCCGCGGAGTGGCAGTGGGCGGCCCATCTGGACGCTGACTCGCAGGCTCCGGAGACCGTCTCCTGCGCCGTGCGCCACATCTGTGCGCTCCCCCGGCCTCCGCCGAGAACACAGGGCCGGGCGGGCAGGTCGACCCGGTACTCGTGGGCGGCGACCTGGCGGAGATACGGCTCCACCCACCGCAGCATCCGATCACCGGGGTGGGCGGCGGCACGGGCAGCGAGCGCGCCGACTACGCCGATCAGGGGATCGTCGGTGGCGAGCCCGCCGCCTGCGGGGCGGGAGTGCAAGCGCCACCTGCCTTCCCTGTCGATGCGGTCGAGTGCGGAAGCGGCCTCGTCGCCGAGCACGTAGTCGACCGGCTCGCTCATTGCCACGGCGGCGCAGAAGGGACGGAAGCCGTCGTCGGCGACCCGCCCGGGATCGCGGTAGAGGTCCAAGAGGTCGACTTTTGACACTGCCGGCATGGCCGTTCCCCTCTCCACCGCCCAGCGTCCCGCAGGACCGCTGACAGCACGAGCGCTTCCATCAGCACAACAGAACACAACACCAGCAGGCAACGGGACCAAGAGCGATTCGGTCACCTCATAGCTCGATGCCGGTCGGAAGTTCTTCACCTCAAGCCCCAGGCCCCCCTTGCGTTTTGATGCCCGGGCTGGCCTGCAGGACGGACCGCTACCTCCCAGCCGCCACGACCCGGTCTCGGACAGCCGTACACGGCCTTCCAGCAGATCCCGATGAACGCAGGAAGCTCTTGCAGCAAGGTCGAGCCCAGATGCTCCAGAACCACCGCCCTCGCGGCGAACCAGCGCCCCGAGCTGGGCCGAGCGGCTGACCAGCCCCGCCTCCCCACACCGACGTCGCCCCTCGTCGCAGTCCTGGCGGAGCAGTTGGCCGATTACTTCGTCCGGCCTTGCCCCGTAAGCCCCGGCAGGAACATCACCGGCCTGCGCGACCAAACCTGAGGCTGGAGTTCGCTTCCGGTCCGGCCCGGTCACGGTCGCCGTCTGCGGCCCACCTCGGGGTGACTGCCTACCACGACATCAAGGCCGGACCAAGTCCCGGGGCCCCGGCATCATCGGCGCCCCGACCACCGCCCGGTCGCGCACGCCGCAGGAGCACGCCATGCAACCCGACCAGCTGATCGTCCGGTTCACCGACAACGGCTTCGGTGTCACCGCCCACATCCACGGCCCGGACACCCCGTCCGACCGTGACACCACCGGTCCGGGCCGACGCTACCCACACGTCACCCGCCCCCTCGCTCAGCGGGGCCTTGAGACCGGGGTCGAGTTCGGGGCGGACGACTACGTCGTTGTCGCGGGGCTCCCCGACGGGACCTGGCTGACGATCTCGCCGCAGCCCGAATACGGACGACCGGAGGTCCCCGGGTTCCCGGACGCATGGCTCGTGACCCGGGACGACCCTGACGACCCCGAGGTGTTCGAAGTCGTCTACGACAGCACGCCCAACGGGCCCAACGCCCGTAACGGGGGAAGTGTGCCCGAGTTGCTCGCCGCGGTCGACGAGCAGCTGGACAGCCTCGGCGTGCCGTCCCGCGACCAGGTCCAAGCCGTACGAACAGGGGCCGAGTCCGCCCTCCACCGCGCAGGGTTCGTCCCTATCGTGCGGGTGCACGAGACCCATCACCGACTTCCCGCCGCGATGGTCGACCCTGTGGAGCGCCAGGCAGCCGTGACACGGGCCGCCGACTACCTGCGCGCAGGCGGGTACGTCGTCGCCGGCCCAGCCAATCTGGTCAACCCGGGCCGCACGCAGGCACTTCCCCCGTCGCGGTCGCTGGCCCAGGTCACCGAGGCCATCGCGGGGGCCGGGCACACCCGCGATGCGGTCGAGGCGCTGAGCGAGCTGACCGCACCCGGTGACGGGGCCCTCGACCGGGTCGTCGGCGTCCTCCAGGAGACGGCCTCCTGGTGGGAGGGGCTGGGCGGGGCGTCCGATCCGCACTACGCGGCGCGCCTGCGGTACATCGCGACCATGGCCGAGGGCTATGTGCAGGAGGTCCGGGCGATGCGTGGTGACCTCGCCGACCGGCACACCGCCCACCCCAGCCTCGCACGTCCCGCCGTGCAGAGCCCGGTGAGCGGCTTCGATGCCCGGGTCCTCGCCGCCCTCTCGACATCATCTGCCTCCGCCCGCACCCTCACCGGCCACCCGGCCGAGGCCGTTCCCGCCTCGCCCGCCGGCCATGGCCGTTCCGCCGGCCCCCGCCGCTGAGGTCGTCTCCGAAGGGTGCCGTTGTGCCGCGCCGCGACAGACCGCTCCTCGCCCCGCTCCCCTCACCGTCCCTACCGCGAAGCGGAGTTCCACCGTGCCCTCCCCCGATCCCGGTCAGCCGCCGGAAGTCGTCATCGGGCGTCATCCCGACCACGGCATCGTCGCCGCGCTCCCCAGCCACTCGGCCGCCGCCCAGTGGATGCTGGAACGCCTTGAGTTCCAGCGGGTTCCCGGCCACACCCCAGCCTGTTCGCGCTCGCCGACCAGCAGCGCGAGGCCGACGAACGCGCCGCCTGGGCCGCCAAGCTCCTCACCGGTGCCGGCTACCGCGTCGACACCGACATGGCCCTGGCCCCCGCGAACTCCATCCAGGCACCACGGGTCCTTGCGCACACCGGCATTGACGAGCCCGAACGGCACCACACGTCCGCTCCGGAGCCCGAGGTCGCCTTCGCCGAGCATCCCCGGCTCGGGATCGTCGCTGCCACCGCCGACACGATTAACGCCGTCGAGCGCGGCGGGGCGATCCTCGAAGCCCACGGCTGGCAGTTCAACCACGTCCTCGACGTCTACACCCTTTCCGCCGGCACCGTCCGCGGCGAGTCGCTGGAACGCCTGGCCGCCGCGACCACGGCGATGCACCGGGCGGGCGACCTGCGCGTGGCCGTGCAGCCACAGCTCGCCGAGGACGTCACCGCCCGCCGCGCGCCACTCCGCCCGACGTTCACCACGCACAAGTTCCGCGTCGAGGAAGGCGCCCTGGCCCCACGGCCCGGAGCTACCCCGGCCGCCGGCCCGGTTCCGGTCGGTGTCGACCCGCGCATCGCCTTCGCCCGCGCCCGCTGACCAAGCCCACCCATCCACGCTCAGGAGAAATCCCGTGTCCGTTCCCACCTCGCCCGACGATCCCGCCATCGACGTGGCGATCTTCCGCCACCACCAGCAGCCCGACGTCTACGCCTCGCCCGGCCACATGCCCGCCTCGGTCGCAGAAGCGGTCATGCCGGCACTCGGCTTCGAGCCCGCCCCGGACATGCCCGGCTGGTTCCGGCTCACCGATCCCCAGCGCGGCAGCCAGCAACGCACAACCTCCGCCGTCCGTGCCCTGCGCACGATGGGCCACCGCATCGACGCCGATCCCGAGTTCGACGCACCGAGCAAGGCCCGGCGCGCCGACGGCGAGCCGGACGTCGCGATCGGCGAGCACCCGGAACTGGGCATCGTCGCCGCCGTCACCGGCCACCTGCCCATCGACCCGTCCGGCCTCCTCACCCAGGCCGACTGGCAGCATCTGCCGGACCTCGGCATCTACCGCGCCCCCGGCGACGCCCTCGACGCCGTCGCCCATGCCACCGCCCGTCTCCAGCGCGGCCGGTACACCGTCGCCGTCCAGCCCGCCCTCGCCGAAGCCGTCCGCGCCCGGGGCACCGACACCCTCGAACGTGTCCGGGCCCACGTGTTCCCCGGCGCCGAGGAGCGGCTCGCCCAGCTGCGCACCGAGTACGAGCGCCGGCCCGCCCCGCCCACGGCGCCCTCCATCCCCGGCCAGCGACACCGCTGACCAGCTGACCACCCCCCCTATCAAGGAGCAGAGCAGATTTGGCCGTGAAGAAGGTCTGGCAGATCACCCACTCGTGCGGGCACGAGGCGGAGCGGGACCTCGGCGGCCGCCCGGCCGACCGCCGTGCCGGATTCGCCGAGTGGCTGGCCAAGCAGGAGTGCACCGATTGCTGGCGCGCGGCGAAGGAAGGCGACGAGACGGAGAAGGCGGCGTGGCTGGAGGCCAGGCGCGCCGCCGAGCAGGCCGAATCCGACGCCTGGTCCGAGCGGTACCGGATGCCGCCGCTGGAGGGCACAGAGAAGGGCATCGCCTGGGGCGTTCGTTGCCGCCACCAGGTGCTCACCGCCTCCTACACGGCGCTCGTCCTGGACGGCGGCATGCCGGAGCCCGAGTGGGAGCAGATCGAGGACCAGGCCCGCACCGTCACCCGAGCAGGCTGGTGGATCAACCAGCGCGCCTGCGAACCCGCCGACCTGCCCGAGCTGCTGGCCGCCGCGACGGACGCCGACCGGCCCACCGAGAACCCCTTCGTCTGACCCCGGCTCCCGGTGCCCGGCGGCCACTACCAGCCGCCGACGGCCGGGCCAAACCGCGGATCCTTCGGATCCTCGTCCCGGTCAGCCCGCGCCGCCGGGCACCGCCCTCCGATCGCCTGGAAGGGGACGCCGTGATCGCCCACCTGCAGCGCGCCGCCACCACGGCCGCACTGATCCCCGCCCTCTACGGGCAGGATGATCCCCGCTACCGGCTGCGACCCCGGCTGATCGCCGCCGACTACCGGGGTGCCGACAAGCAACTGCCCCTCTTCGGCGATCCGCAGGAGGTCCTGGGCGGCGGCGTGCTGGACGCCCCGGCGAGGCGGATCGGCGCCCGCGCGCCCGACCGGCCGGTGTGGCTGTGCTCGGTGCGTTCCGACCCCCGGCAGCCGGACCTGACCGACGCCCAGTGGGCCGACGTCGCCCGCCGCGTGGTTGCGGCAACCGGGCTCGCCCCGGACGGCGACCCGCACGGCTGCCGGTGGGCCGCCGTCCGCAACCTCGACCGCTCCGTGCACATCGTCGCCACCGTCGTCCGCGAAGACGGCCACATCCACGGCTCGTACCGGGACGCCTTCCACGTGCAGGCCGAGTGCAACCGCATCGCCGCCGAGCTCGGCCTCACCCGGTCCGCCCCCGCCATCACCACCGCCAAGGACTACCGGATGCCCACCCCCGTCATCACCATCAGCACCGAGCCCAGCGGCAGCGTCACCGCCAAGGGCTCCAGCGACGACCTCTCCGCCGCCCTGCTCCGCACCGCCGGCTTCCGGCAGACCGACGACTGGCACGGCCGCCGCCACCGGCTGCCCACCACCACCGCCCCCGCCGACCGAGCCGCCATCGCCACGCACGCCACCGAGATGCTGCGCGCCGCCCGCTACACCGTCGACCTCGACCCCAGGCTCGACGCCGGCAACCTCCCCACCACCGCGACCCACGGGCTCGGTACGGCGGGCGAGCAGATCCTCCAGCTGACCGATCAGATCCGCGGCGCGACGACGTTCGCCGAGGCCGCCGGGGTACTCGACGAGCTGCTCGACCCCGACGGCGGCGTTCTCGTCCGCCTCCAGGAGGCGCTGGAGGCCGCCTCCGAGCAGGTCACCGATCTCGACCCCGACCAGTACGAGCTCGCCGACCGCTTCGGGCTCGCGTCCGAACAGCTCACTGCCGCCCAGGCCGACCTCGCCGGTGCGGTCGACGAGGTGCAGCGCGCCCGATCCCACCAGGCCAACCCGGACAGCACCCAGGCGCCCATGTCCACCTCCGCAGTCAACGCGGCGCTCGCCGTCTCCCCGGCCGCCGCAGCCCTCGGCCTGCGGGCGGGCACCGTCCCGGCAGCAGCCGTGCCGGTGACGGCAGGATCCGCCGCCGGCCGTGGACGCTGACTCCGACCCCCTTCTGATCCAGGAGCCTTCAATGCCCGAGTACTACTCATCGATCGGCGAAGCAATCGGCGCTGCCATGCAGCACAACATCCGCCTTGCCCACCGCGACGGCCCGACCCAACCGCCGCTCCAGACCGGGCATTTCCCTCCCACGCCACCAGCGACAGCAAAAGGACGGACCGTCATGGGCAACCTCGCCGACGCCTACGGCACCGACGTCGAAATCTACGAGGGCGCCGACGGCCAGATCCGGGCCGACTGCCGCACCGACGCCCCTCTCCGGGTCGAGCGCATCCTGCGCGAGTTCGGCTTCACCGCCCCGCCCGACCCCGGCAACCCCGCCTCCTACAGCCTCCCGCCGCACCGGCCCAGCGCTGACCAGCGAAGCGCCGCGTCCGGTGCGGCCGGCCTGCTGGACGACACCGGGTACCGCGTCGCCATCGAACCGGAGCTGGTCGTCGGCTACGTCGGCCTGGACAGCATCAGTCTCCCGGACGAGCAGCGCCTTGCCGCCGCCCGCCAGACCTCCCCGGCCGCCACGGCCACCCCTGCCCCGGCACCGGCCGCAGCCCCGCCGGCCGTGACCCGGCCGACCGGCCGCACCCGCTGAAACGCTTCTCCAGCGCATCGAAGGAGTTCAGGCCCATGACGATCCGCACGAGAGCCGAGCGCGCCCCGCCCGCCGCCCGCTCGCACCCTCCAGGACCCTCCCTTGCCTGCCCTGCGCACCAGCGCGCCGTCGGCCAGCACCGACTCGGACGCGCTCCTCTACCTGCTGTTCGGCATCCTCGGCGCCGCCCTCGCCTTCGGCAGCCTCGCCTGGCTGACCGGAAACCTCACCAACTACTGTTTCGGCTCCGGCGGTTGGACTCCGTTCCGCGCCACCGACGCCCTGCTGCACCCCGACCATCTGTGGCCCCACCTGACCCCCACCGAGCTCCAGGTGGGCACGCGCGTGGTCCCCGGGCTGCTCACCGTCCTCCTCGGCGGCACCGCGTTTGGCATCGTGCTGCGGCGGCGCGCCGGGGCGAAGAGCGGACTGGCCCGCCGCGCCGACATCGCCCCGCTCCTGGACAAGGAGATCACCGACAAGGCCCGCAGCCTGCGCCCGAGCCTGAAGGACCAGAAGGAGATCGCCCCGGCCGACCGCGGGATCCTGGTCGGCACGCTCTCCCCCGGCCGGGCCGAAGTCCGCGCCTCCTGGGAGGACGTGATGGTCGCCATCATGGCGCCCCGCTCCGGCAAGACGAGCGGCATTGCGATCCCCGCGATCCTCGCCGCCCCCGGGCCCGTCCTGCTCACCTCGAACAAGGCCGCCAACGACGCCTACACGGCGTGCGTCGACGCCCGCGCGAAGGTCGGCACCGTCTGGACGCTCGACCCGCAGCAGATCGCCCACCATCCGCGCGAGATGTGGTGGGACATCCTCGCCGACGCCCGCGACCTCGCCGGAGCCAAGCGCCTCGCCGGACACTTCGTCACCGCCTCCGTCGACGAGTCCAGCGGCTCCGACTTCTGGTCCACCGCCGCCGCCAACACGCTGGGTGCACTCTTCCTGGCCGCCGCCAGCCACCGCCGCCCGATCACCGACGTGCTGGCCTGGCTCGCCTCCCCGGCCGACCGCACCCCCGTCGACCTCCTCGGCGACGCCGGCCACCACGCCGTCGCCGCCCAGCTCCAGGGCACCGTCACCGGCGCCACCGAGACGCGCGACGGCATCTACGAGACCGCGCGCCAGTACGCCAGCTGCCTGCTCGACCCCGAGATCGCCGCCTGGGTCACCCCCACACCCGGCCTGCCCGAGTTCAAGCCGTTCGGCTTCGCCTCCTCCCGCGACACGCTGTTCCTGCTCAGCAAGGACGGCGGCGGCAGCGCGAGCGCGATCATCGCAGCTGCGGCGGACGCGATGATGCGCGCGGCCGTCATCGTCGCCGAACGCAACGGCGGACGCCTCGACCCGCCCGCGCTGTGCGTCCTCGACGAGGCCGCGAACGTGTGCAAGATCAGCGACTTGCCAGACCTCTACTCCCACCTCGGCAGCCGGGGCGTCATCCCGATCACCATCCTCCAGTCCTACCGGCAGGGCCAGCGCTGCTGGGGCGAGGCCGGCATGGACGCCCTCTGGTCCGCCGCCACCACCAAGATCATCGGCTCCGGCATCGACGACGCCGACTTCGCCGACCGTCTCTCCCGGCAGATCGGCGAGCACGACGTGCAGACCGTGTCCGTCTCCAACTCCGACGCTGGCAAGTCGACTTCGGTCTCGATGCGCACCGAGCGGATCCTGCCGCCGGACGAGATCCGCGCGCTCCCCAAGGGCAAGGTCCTGCTGTTCGCCACCGGCATGCGGGTGGCGATGCTCGATCTCAAACCCTGGTACAAGGAGCGCTCCGCCAAGGAGATCGGCCCGGCCTCCGCCCGCGCCACCCAGGCCATCACCGACCGGGCCCTCGCGAAGAGCGCCACCGGCTGCGACCTCTTCGAGCTCTCGGCCTGACCACCCCGCCCCGCGGTACCGGCCGACATCACGGACCGGCCAGCGCCGCCCACTCGCCGCCGAGGCAGTGCAAGCGATGGGTCCTGACCCACAAGCATCCAGACCTCCGTGAGGAATTCGAGGACGCGAGAGAAGCGGCCAACGGAATCCCAGCCGCGTTCCAAAACCTCCACGCGAAAGCCAGCAACCTCGAAACCGCGAACCAGTGACTCCGCCAAGAGAAGGCCGAACTCGCCGAACGAACCGAGGTATATGCCCAATTCACCAAGGCCCTGCAAGCTGATCTCGCGAAGCTCTGCGAAGCCAAGAAACTACCGACCAATGTCCACCACCTTGCCACCATCGCCCATGAGCGAGACCCCCATCGGTAAACTCGGCCCGCATCAACTCCAACCTAAGGGATATTACCCTCAGCCGTTCTAACCCATCCCGGAGTCAGACGTCCTTTCGTCTTACTGCCAAGCTTCTCAAAGCGGGAGAGGTGCTCAAAGTACTTCCCGAGACGCCTAGTCGGTACAGCCAGCGCTCCCGCTGCACCTCCCACGCCACTTCCACCCAACTGTATGTAGACCGGAAACGGGGCGAGAGCGAAAGATACTAGAACGCTCGAAGCGGCAGCCATCGTGGTGGAAATAGCACTATCAATCCACCATGGACGGGCAATCATTCCGGCATTCCGAGCGACTACTGCACTAAGCTCACGAGCCTCATCCTCAAATGAGGAAGTCTCCTCGAGGGCCCGCCGCATTCCAGCCCTGGCCTGAAGATAGGATCGAACGCGGACAAGGCCGTCAACATAAAATGCCATCCTCCTCTCCGGATTCGGCTGGAGCAATGCACCCCCCAGAATAATCCGAGATAGATATTCCATTCCATTCGAGAGGATGATTTGCCTATCAGTTTCGACATCAGGAAGAATGAGGCGCCGCATGGGGTGATGAACCATATGGGCACCACCGCGACCCTTTGATGCGACTATCTCGTGATAAGGTCCGCGGGCAAGCGCCGCCGCCACATAAGCAGCCTGAAGTACCTTTAATTCATCGGACGCAGACTTGACTATAGCGTCCAATTCCCTGGGGTTCAAGGTCTTTTCGCGCAGATCGCGGAGCGACTCTTCCGGCACCTCGCCAGCGACGAAATCGACCTGCGAAATTATGCGGCTGATTGCCGGTATCAACTCGCGATCATACAGGCCACCCAACCTTGGGATATGTTCAGGCCACCCTATTCGAACAGCAGACTCTATCCATGGCTCAAATAGCCCATGATGTCTTCCAGAGTCTTGGAATAGTTCATCGAGCTGCTCGGCTATATCTCTTGAGTTTTGGGCCATCCAATAGAGAGTCCGATCCAGGGCCCGACTCTCCGCCCTGCGCGTTGGTTTCGAATTAACTTCCACCATCCCCCCGAGGTCCATGAGGAGATCTCCGTACTCAAAGTCGGCCCCATGACCAGTTCTAGATCCCGAAGGAGGCGGAGGCAGTACTACCTTCTGACCAAGTAGCAATGCGGTACTCTCTAGTGAGGATTCCCATCCCCATTCAGACTCAAGCCCTCTCCCTCGATCGAAAGCTCCGATTAGTTCGTAGATTGTTGCTGAATCAATGTATTGCCGCCCCATGGCTCACCCCAATCTCGGCAAGCTAATTCAGGAGGCACTGCATGTCATCCAATTCGCCACGTCTGGAAATAGTCTCCCTGATCACTACTATCCATGCTGCCACCTGGCTCCACGTATTTCAACCGCCAAGTGTTGCCGTGGCTCGCTTGAGACCACGCGAGACGTGAGGTGCCCCCAAAGGCACAAGTGCTCACGGCCTTTTAGCAAGCGGCATGTACCCCGTCAGCTAGTTCGCCACACAACAGGCGATCTCGCTACGCCCAAGAGCGGACGGGGCCAATCCACGTGCCAAGCCGCCGGGCGCCGCATGGACAGGTACGCCGCCATGTAACAGCGTCGAACGAGGGACAGATGCGCCGGGGTGCAGAGCACCTCGCTCATGCTGCTCGCCGCCGAGGGCCACCTGCCGCGCCTCGACGTCGCGATCTTCACGGACACCGGCTGGGAGCCGCGGGCCGTCTACGAACACCTCGACCGGCTGGAGCGGGAGGTCGCGGAACCGGCCGGGATCCCGATCCTGCGGGTCGCCTCCGGCAACATTCGCGACGACGCTCTCGACCCGACGAAGCGCTTCGCGTCGATGCCTCTGCACATCCTCAACCCCGGTGGCGGCGAGGGCATGTCGCGCAGGCAGTGCACAGTCATCTGCACCCTCCTCCTCTCGTTGGTCATCGCGACGCTCAGCGCGATCGACGAGGAGAAGCCAGTGGAGCTACAACATGAACTGATCGAGGGACGGGCCGAGTTGCCCCGAGTGGGAGCGGTCGTTCCCGCAGAGGGCGCCCATCCGCCGCACATCGTGGTGAATGGGTACGGCGAAGAGATCGAGGTAGCCACCGCCTACCTGCGCGACCTGGCGCTCAACGACTGCAGCCCGCTGACGGTCCGCAGCTACGACTACGGCCTGCTGCGCTGGTTTCGGCTGCTGTGGCTGCTGGGGGTGGCGTGGGGCAAGGCGACCGAGTCCGAGGTCGCGGTCCTGGCGGGATGGCTGCGGATGGCCTCGAACCCGCAGCGCCAGCGGAAGCAGCCTGGCGGGGCCGCACCGGGCTCGGTGAATCTGAAGACCGGCAAGCCCGCCCTCCGCGCGGGCTACGCGCCCCGGACGATCAACCACGCGCTGTCGGTCGTCAGCGGCTTCTACGGGTTCCACGCTCATCAGGGCAACGGGCCCGTGGTGAACCCCGTCCCGGTCAACCCGCAGCGTCGGCGTGCTCTCTCGCACCGAAGCCCGCTGGAGCCGCGTCCGGCCGTCGGGCGGGCCCGGCTCCGCCGACCGGCCGCCGCGTTCCATCCCCGACCGGCACTGGGACGAGCTGTTCGATCGCATGGGATGTGAGCGCGACCGTGCCTTGCTGGAGTTCTACGTCTCCAGCGGAGCGCGCGCCGTCGAGCTGCTCGGAGTCGGGGTGGACGACATCGACTGGGCGGGCCAGCGGATCTACGTCATCTCCAAGGGCACCCGGGAGCGCGAAACGGTGCCGGCTTCGCCACAGGCTTTCCTCCGGCTGGCTCGCTACCTCGACGAGGTTGGCACCCCCGCTGGGGGCGAACCGGTGTGGCGGACCCGGCACGGCGCCGACCGGCCCCTGTCCTACTCGGCGATGCGCCGGGTGATGCAGCGGGCCAACGTGCTGCTCGGGACGAACTGGACGCTTCACGATCTGCGCCACACGGCAGCATCCCGGATGGCCAACGGCGGCAAACTCACCCCCGTCGAGGTACAGGCGATCATGCGACACGCCAACATCCAGACCACCAGCCGCTACCTGACGGCGCGCGTGGAGGAGATGTTCGACAAGCTCGCCGAGTACTACAACACCCCTCGGCCCGATACGAGTTACCCCACCGGATACGCCGCTGACGACATCAAGGCGGTGTTCGGTGCCTAGGTCAACCGCTAGCTCGACCACCGGCGTCAGCCGCCGGCACGGGCCCGTCGTCGAGGGGCTCACCTTCTCTAGCCGCTTCGTGGGCGGTGCGATGAAACCCGAGCCTGCCGTCTCCGACCCGCCTCCGCGACCGCACGGCGAGCTGTCGACCGCGTCCATCAGCCACATCTCCCAGCTGGCCGTCGACGTCTGGGAGGACGCTGCCACCGTGACGCGCTACCAGCGTGGCCAGGCCACCCGCGAGATCCTTCAGTACCTATCCACCCACCCCGGCCAGACCTGGCAAGAGCGATGGGACGCCAGCCCGCTGGGCCAAGGGCTCATCAAGGCGAGCGAGCTCGGGGCCCGCCGGACGACCGGCGTCGCCGTTACCCCGGGGGTCCGCACGCTGTTCTGCCTCCGTGTCGTCCAGCCCTCGATGTTCACCTTCCGCCGCAACCAGCTGAACAATTTCACGCCGCTGTTCGTCACCGCGCAGAACGACCCGCTGCTGACCAGGTTCGAGGAACACGTCGCCGCGCAAGGGCTACGGCACAAGCACGAGCGGGAAGCAGTGCTCGACATGTGCACCCTCCTGACCTACCAGGGTGTCGCCCTGGCCGACGTCACCCCTGCCTCGATCCTCCAGTACGCGCACGACAACCGGGCGGCACGCTGTCGCCTACAGCCAGGGCAGCCGCAGGCCAACCGGCTCTACGGGCACGGGATGTGGACTGCTCTCATCGACATGGGGCAGTTCCCGCCCTCCACCCCCACCACCATGAGGGCCGCGATGATGCGTGGCCAGCGGACCATCGAGGAATTGGTCGGCCAGTACGGTGTCCGCGATCAGGCCGTCCGTCGGCTGCTGGTCGACTACATCAGTCGACGGCGCGCTGACCTGGACTACTCCAGCCTCAAGCAACTCGCGCTGCTGCTGGTCAAGCACTTCTGGGTGGGGATCGAGGAGCTCAACCCTGACCAGCAGGGGCTCCAAATCGATCCCGACCTGTACACACGGTGGCGCGAGACTATCCGACTCAAGGAGGACGGCACCCACCGTAGGGGTCAGGACGACATCGTCATCTCGGTCCGAAGCTTCTACTACGACCTGCACACCTGGGCGGCGGACGAGCCCGAACGCTGGGCACCCTGGGTCGCACCGTGTCCGGTTCCCCCGGGCGAGTTCCACGGCCTGGGCCGCCGGCGACGCAAGGAGAACGAGCGGACGGCCGACCGCACCCGCCAGCGCCAACCTCTGCTGCCGATCCTGGTCGAGCACGTCGAGACCCGCTACGACCAGGCCCGGCTCCTTCTCGAACGAGCGGACAAAACCGCCGACGGAGGAGAGTTCACCCACGCCGGCACCACCTATCGCCGGGTGATCAGCGAATCGGACCAGAAGCTCCTCCGGCACGGTGACCCCGTTCCCACCCGCATTGTCAACCTGGACAGCGGGCGGCTGATGCACATCGGCACCGAGGAAGAGGCCGCCTTCTGGGACTGGGCAGCGGTCGAAACCCTGCGGCACTCCGGCGTGCGCATCGAGGAGCTGTGCGAGCTGACCCACCTCAGCATCCGCCAGTACCAGCGCTCGAACGGCGAAGTCATCGCCCTCCTTGTCATCGCGCCGTCCAAGACCGACCGCGAGCGCGTCATCCCGATGTCCGCCGAGCTGTTCCACGTCATCGCCTCGATCATCCGCCGCCACGGCCGCCGAGGAAAGCCGATCCCGCTGGTCAGCCGCCACGACCCGCACGACAAGGTCTGGAGCGCACCGATGCCCTTCCTCTTCCAGCGCCAGAACGGAGCGATCGGCTCGAAGATCTTCAACCCCGGCACGATCCAGAAGATGATCAGCCGACGCTGCGAGGATCTGGCCGAGATCCATCCGGGATTCCGAGGCTTGAAATTCACCCCACACGACTTCCGAAGGATCTTCGCAACGGAGCTCGTCAACAGCGGCCTGCCGATCCGCATCGGAGCCGCGCTGCTGGGCCACATCAACATCCAGACAACCCGCGGCTACGTCGCCGTCTTCGACGAAGACGTTATCCGGCACTACCAGGCCCACCTCCACCAGCGGCGCCAGCAACGCCCCAACGACGAATACCGGCACGCTTCCGAGCAGGAGTGGTCGGACTTCGAGGAGCACTTCGACCGCCGCAAGGTCGAGCTCGGCTCTTGCGGACGCCCCTACGGCACGCCCTGTCAGCATGAGCACGCCTGCATCCGCTGCCCGATGCTGCACGTCAACCCGAAGATGCTCGGCCGGCTGAACGAGCTGGAAGCCGACCTTGTGGACCGGAGAGCCCAGGCCAAGGCCGAGGGCTGGATCGGTGAGATCGAGGGCATCGACCTCACCCTCACGTTCCTCCGCGCCAAACGCGACGAGGCCCAGCGGCGAGCCCGACGGCCAGCCGTCGACCTCGGCATCCCCAAGCCCCGAACCACCCCTCCCACTCAGGAGATCTCTTGAGGGCCACCAGCACGGAGGCTTCCAGCTGCTATCGCAGGACGACGCGGACGTCCCCCTCTTCGAAGATCCTTAGGAGCACGTCAAACAAGGTGACGTCACCGTCTTCGGTGGACAGTCGCTCCGTCAATTGCCTTATGGCCTCGGCCGAGTCGTTCCAGAGAAGAGTGAACGGAGCAGTGGCGCCCCAGCCGCCCCGCAGACAGTCGATCACGGCGTCAAGGTTCCAGCCGAAGTATCCGCCCGGCCCGTTGATGGCTTCGCCAAGCGCACAGTAGAAGCTGTCCCGGTCCACGATGTGCCGACCGTCCAGCGTGAACTCCTGCCCCGAAGGACGGTCGGGCCTCCCTTGGCGTTGGTACTCCCGGGACCAAAGGGCGACCGACAGCCACGCTCTTCTGTCCTCGGGACCAAGCCCGTGCCACAAGCCGGCGCGGCTCAGCCGACCTTTGCGGATCAGGTCCCACACTGCGTCCGCACCAGCCAGGGCGTTGTCGCACCACAGCGTCACCGTGAGGTCAACGAGTCCCTCTCCGCGGGTGGACGCCTTGGTATCGACAACCGTGACCTCTCCCACGAAGTAGGACCCCATGGTGACACCGCCAGCGTCGAGGAGGTGGAGCATGGCGTTCCCCGCCAGGGCCCGCCGGCTGCCGATGTGGCTGGCGCTCTTCAGTAGGCCGCCCTGCGGGCGACAGCCCACGAGACGCACCCGGCGTGCACCCTCGTCTTCCGGCAGCGGGGCGAAAAACCCCTCGGCCTCGAAGGCGAAGCCCCAGAAGTCGGCGTCGTCTTCGTCCGAGGTCAGCGCGTACTGCTGCCCCTGGCTTCCCTGCCGCTGCGTTCGCGTCACATTCCCCATCAGGGCGCTGATCCTACCGACGCCGGGCAACCTGCTGGCCTGTCGGCCTCCAGTCCGCCGCCGCTGACCCCGTCTCGTAGATCCCGGAGACCGTTTTGGCGTCTCACATGACTGCCTTCACCCGTGAGAGTGAAGTGCAGAGAAGCACCGGCCAGTACAAGATCAAACCAATCAAGGAGAAGGTTCGCGAACTGCTGGGCTACCCGCACCCGCTGCGGATCCCGTCCGGGGTGTTCGTCGAACAGTGGATCGGCATCTCCGTGGACGAGTTCCACCGGGCGAAGGACGCCGACGTCGCCTACATGAAGAACACCTGCCCCCTGATCGAGCAGGGCTTCTCCCGCTCGGACTGCCTGCGGCTTCTGCGCTCGCGCGGCTTCGGATGTCGTCTTGCCTGGGGTGCCCGTACCACGGCAACGCACAGTGGCGAGCCCTGCGCGATGGCTCGCCCGAGGAGTGGGACGACGTCGTCGCCTTCGACCAGGCAATCCGCGCGGGCAACGCCAGGGCGACAGCCGAGGGCACCCCGCTGCTCGGCCAGGCGTACCTGCACCGCAGCCACCGCCCACTCGACGAGGCCCCCATCGACCGGGTCACCGCCCACGAATGGTCTGGACGCCAGGTCGACGTCTTCGACGCCATCGCCGACGCCGAGCTGGAATCGGGCGAACCGGACGGCTGCTCGCCCTGGGCCTGCCGCTCCGGCGCTCCCGTTGCCGGCGACTTCGTCCTCACCGCTTAGCCCTCCCCCTGCCAGAGACCGGAGTTCCCCATGCGCGACAAGACCCGTAAGCCCCGAGGCCAGCGCTCCGAGCCGCTCGCCGGAGCACCCGTCGTCCGACGGGGCGGTCAGTGGTGGCTGATCGCCGGGGACGGCTCGATCCTGGCCACCGACCCGACATTCACCGGGGAGCTGGACCGCTTCGCCGCCGCGAAGGCCGCTTCCGACCGGGCGGTCGCCGAGCTCCGCTTCCAGCAGCGGGAGCGGTGATGGACCCGCTGCTGCGCGGCGAGCAGGCCGTGCTCGGCGCGGTTCTGCTCGACCCGCGCCAGCTCGCCGGCCTCGACTGGTTGGAGGCCCGGGACTTCTACCGCCCGGCCCACCAGGCGATCTTCGCGGCGCTGCGCGAGCTGCACGCCGAGGGGCACCCGGCGCTCTCCGCGGAGGGCCGGGTGTCGCTGGCGTGGGTGACCGACGCGCTCGCCCAGGCCGGGAAGCACGTGCGTGGCCTCAGCGTCTCGTACCCGCACACCCTGATCGCCGCCTGCCCCCGCCCCTCCCACGCCCCGGTCTACGGGCGCATGGTGCTGGAGGGCTCGATCCACCGCACCGTCGCCGAACACGCCGGCCGCCTGCTCGCCGTCGCCCAGGAGGACGCCGCCCAGGACGAGGTCCGGGGCGCCGTCGCCCAGGCCGACGTGCTCGCAGGCGTCCTGGAGGACCTGGCAGGACGGTGGGGTACCCAGCCCCGCCCCGTCGCACCCGCGGCACCACCGGTCGCCGAGCCGGCTGCCGGTCCGATTCCGGTGGACCGGCTCGAGGACGAGCGGTTCTTGCTGGCGCTGCTGGTTCACCAGGACGGCGCGGTCGAGGAGGTCTTCGACTGGCTGCGCCCCCAGGACTTCGCCGATCCCGGCCACGGCCAGCTCTACCGGTGTGTGGGCGCGCTCCACCACCGGGGCGAGGTGATCGACCCGGTCACCGTCGTATGGGAGGTTCAGCGGCGCGGCCTGCTTGCCGACGGCACGCTCACCGAGGACCGGCTCGCTCCCATCCTCACCGACGGGGCGGCAGGCTCGGCCGAGTGGCTCGGCGAGCAGCTCCTGCGATCCTCCCTCACCCGCACCGCTGCCGGAGCGGCACAGCAGATCGCTGCCCACGCCGACGATCATCGGCTCGCGCCAGGGCAGTTGATCGGCCACGCGCTGCACGCCCTCGGTCCGCTCGACGACGTACGAGCCCGCTGGCTCGCCGCCACGTCCCCTCCCGAGCCGCCCCAGCCCGCCGCCGGCCAGGCGGCCCGCGTCCACGCGGCGCTCGCCCGCAGCCCCACCACCTTGCGCGACCGCGAGACCTCGGCACCCGGCCCCGTACCGGCCTCCGGGCCGGTGCTCGGGCGAGACCGCTACCGCCCCACCACTCACTAGCCCTCCCGGAGCCCTTCGTGAACAGCCCCGACAGCGAGTCCTTCACTCTATATGCACACGCGAGCGCGCTGGAGCAGCAAAAGGCTCTGCTACCTGCTGCCGGATTCCCCGTCCAGGTGCCGGACCCGGTCGCCCTGAGCCGTCAGATCGCCCAACTCGGGGCCATCATCACGGCCATGGGCGACGAGTTCACCGCCCGCGCGGCCGAACAGCCCGCGCCCGAGCATGCGCTCCGTGCCGCCGGCGCCTACGCTGTGGCGATCGGCCACGTCGGCCAGGCCGCCGCCGATCTGGGAACGGTCGCCCAGCAGCTCGCCTTCTTCGGCCGGACCGCGGACACCCGCGATGATCCCGAGGTCCGCAAGGCCCGCCAGAACGCGGCCGGTGTGATCGGCTGGGCCATCGAAACGGCCCGCGACGAGCTGGACCAAGGAGCCGCGACTCTGCGGCAGACCGCCTCCGTCGTCGCGCCGCCCTCCCAACGGGTGCAGGCCGCGCTCAGCCGCTCGACCACCGCGGTCACCGTATCGGCCAGGACCGCTCCGAGTACGGCGCCGCCACTCGCACCGCCGGCCTTCTCCTCCGCACGCTTCCGCTGAACCGCCCCCCTCCACACGTCACAACCCGGAGCACCGTTGAACACTCCGACCGACCACACCAACGACTACGCCCGCGCCCTGCGCACCCTGGCCCACGACGTCCGCAGCGCGGCCTCGGCCCTGCCCGCGTTCGCGAACACGACGAGCCCCTCGCACCTCGCCGCAGCTCTCACCCGCGTCGGCGGCCTGCAGCGCGACGCGGTCGCTGCTGCCGGACGCCTGTACCGGGATGGCCACCCGCACCGGCGGCTCCCGATGCCGCAGGCCGTCGCTGCGGCCGACGGCTACTGCGCGGCCACCGCCGACCTCGGCCACGCGGTGACCATCCTGAGCGGCGCGTTGGAGGCGGCCCACCACCTCAACCACCCCACAGCTCAGGAGATCTCCGGGGAACACCAGCAGCTCCGGGCGCGCGTCGAGGACGCCCTCACCGCCACCCGCGCCCACCTCTCCCACGCCTCCACAGCCCTGAGTGAAGGAGCGGATCGGAGCGCCGGAACGACGCCGGCCGCGTCCGCGCAGCGCGCACCCGAGCGAGCGGCCCCGCCTCTCGTCCCGGTCGAGGACACGAGCCGGATGCTCCGCCTGGCCCACGGCGTCGACGGGGTCCACAAGCACCTGCTCGCCGCCGAGGGCACCAGCCGGGGCATCCATCTGTACTGCGCACTCGACGAACTCGGCCAGCTCTTCAAGCCCTTGGGCGAGGCCGTGTTCTACCCGATCGAGACCGAGCGGACAGAACCCACAGCCGGACGCCGCCACGCCGTCGCCACCCTCGGCCGCGCCGCCGAGTCGGCGGGCCAGGCCATGCGCGCGATCGGCGAGGCGTACCGGCATTCCGGCGGCTGGAACCACGTGCAGCCGGTGCAGAACATCGACGAGCAGGCCGTCGCCGACCCGGTCGCATTCGGCGAGGGTGCCGTCGACCAGCACGTACTCCGGTTCTGCGTCGCGTAGGGCCCGGGTGAGGCGGGGGCACAGCCGGCGAGATGGTCGACGACCTGGTGGATGTAGGCGTGGGCGGTGCCGACGCTGATCCGGAAGCCGGCGGCGATTTGGGCGAGGGTGTCGTGGTTGCGTAGGTACACGAGTGCGACCAGGGCTCGCTGGAAGGGGCGGAGCTTGCAGCGCCGGTCACCCTCGCGGGTGACGATGAGCATGGTGACCCACTCAACGAGCGCGTGCGGCAGGTCCAGTGCGGCAGGATAGGTGACCACCAGGGCTCCCCGGCAGAAGAGTTGAGACGTCAGATACCTCACTCAACCGCTTGGGAGCCTTGTGCGTTCTTCCTCAGCCCACGACCACCTGGCCGTCACCCGATCGGTGGCCAA
>NZ_JBHWGD010000092.1:8185-25824 GCF_042733235.1 Kitasatospora sp. NPDC059722 | reverse complement strand
GCGAACACCCCTCCGCCCCCGGCACGGCCCGGCTACACTCCCGACCACCAGGCCGCTGACCAGGGAAAACGGAGAACTCTCACTGGAGTACTAGAGGCCCAGGTCGTCCAGCTCCTTGAGCAGGGCGGAGCGGGAGTCGGCGGGTGCGGGTGCGGGTGCGGGCGCGGGCGCCGGCTTCGGTGCCGCCTGGTCGCGGAGCAGGACGGCGGCGGCCAGTCCGCCGGCCAGCCCGCCGAGGTGGCCCAGCCAGCTGACGCCGTGGGCGACCGGCAGCACGCCGATCAGGATGGTCCAGTAGACCGCGGCGACGCCGAGGCCGACCACCGCGTCCAGCACGTTGCGGTCGAGGACCCCGCGCAGCACCACGTAGCCGAGGTAGCCGTAGACCATGCCGCTCGCCCCGGCCGTCACGGTGTTCGGGCTCTCCAGCAGCCAGACCGTGAGCCCGCCGGAGACCACGATCACCAGGCTGGCCAGCAGGAACTTGCGCATGCCCCGGTAGGCGGCCAGGAAGCCGAGCACGAACAGCGGCCAGGAGTTGGAGACGATGTGGTCCCAACTGAAGTGCAGGAACGGCATGGTGAACATCTCGGGCAGGTCGCCGACCCGTTCCGGGCGCAGACCGAACTCCCGGGACAGGTCGTAGTCGTCCAGCCAGTTCAGCACCTGCACGGACCAGATGACGGCCTGGATCCCGAGCATGGTGAACAGCGCGCGGCGGGAGTCCGAGAGCAACCGGGCGAATTTCGAAGCCATGGTGTCGACTTTAGGGGCGACCGGATCGGACGTGCACCCCGTTACAGTGACCGGTGTCATCCCGACCGTGAGAGGTGCACGCCATGAGTGTCCGTCCGCCGCTTCCGTACGAGTTCCTGCCGCAGGTGCCGTCCTTCCCGCTGACCAGCGCGGACCTCACCGAAGGCGGCACGCTGGCGCGGGAGTTCATCCACGCCGGCGGCAACCTCTCGCCGCAGCTGTCCTGGTCGGGCCTGCCGGAGGGCACCCGCGGCATCGCCGTCACCTGCTACGACCCGGACGCGCCGACCGGCTCCGGCTGGTGGCACTGGCTCGCGCTGAACCTGCCCGCCGGCACCACCGAACTGCCGCGCGGCGCGGGCTCCTCGGACGACGCCCTGCCGGGCGCGGCCTCCTTCCACGGGCGCAACGACTTCCCGGGCAACCGGTACGACGGCGCCGCCCCGCCGCCCGGCGCCCCGCACCGCTACGTCTTCGCGGTGCACGCGCTCGACGTCGAGAAGCTGGACGTCTCGGCCGACACCCCGCCGGCCCAGGTCGGCTTCCACCTCACCTTCCACACCCTCGGCCGGGCGCTGCTCACCGCCGAGTTCGGGGTCTGACGGCTCAGGGAGGACCGGCCAGGTCGGCCGCGCGGGTGGCGCGGCCGGCCAGGGTGCGCAGGTGGGCGATCAGCTCCGGGGGCTCGTGCACCTCGAACTCGCAGTCGAGCAGCAGCAGTCCGGACGCGAGCCACTTGAGCGAGTCGCCCCGGGAGTGCAGCCGGCAGGTGCGGTCGTCGATCGGCTCGATCCGGTACTCCCCGGTCCACGGCATCCAGCGGTCGACCTCGTCGGCGGGGCGGTGCACGGTGGCGACCATGCGGTACGCCGTGTTCCGGCGGCGCAGCTTGTCGGCCACGAACGCGGCGGCGTCCTCGGCGGGCAGCGGGCGCGGGGTGAAGCGCGCGCCGGTGGCGAAGGGCTCGCGGAGCCGGTCGACCCGGAAGAGCCGCCAGTCGTCCCGGTCCAGGTCGAAGCCGACCAGGTACCAGCGGCGGCCGGTGGAGACCAGGCGCTCGGGCTCGACGTTGCGGCGGGTCTCGGCGCCGTCGCGGGCCCGGTAGGCGAAGCGCAGGCGCTCGTGGTTGGCGACGGCGCCGGCGAGCAGGGTGAGGTCGTCCGGGTCGACGGTCGGGCCGTCGCCGGTCATCAGCGGCACGGTGGCCGTGTTGAGCGCGCCCACCCGGTGCCGGAGCCGCCCGGGCAGCACCTGGAGCAGCTTGCCCAGGGCCCGGACGGAGGCCTCCTCGATGCCCACCACCGCGTGCCCGGCCGCGGCCCGCAGCCCGACCGCGATGGCGACCGCCTCCTCGTCGTCCAGCAGCAGCGGCGGCATCGCCGTCCCCGCGACCAGCCGGTAGCCGCCGATCGCGCCCATCGTCGCCTGCACCGGGTAGCCGAGGTCGCGCAGCCGGTCGATGTCGCGCCGGATCGTCCGGGCGCTGACGCCGAGCCGCTCGGCGAGCTCGCTGCCGGGCCACTCGCGCGGGGTCTGCAGCAGGGAGAGCAGGTTCAGCAGACGGGCCGGGGTGTCGGTCATGCCGTCCAGGATGCCGGAGAACTGGGACAGGATCTGGCCTACATGCCCCCTACCGTCGTCCACGTGCCGACGAGCGAGACGAACGAGGAGCGTGTGATGAGCACAGTGGACACCGACCGGCGGAGGTGGATCGCGCTGGCGATCGTGATGGTCGCCTCCTTCATGGACCTGGTGGACGTGACGATCGTCAACATCGCCGTCCCCAGCATCCAGGAGGACACCGGCGCCTCCTTCAGCGCCATCCAGTGGGTGACCGGCGGCTACGCGCTGGCCTTCGCGATCGGCCTGATCACCGGCGGGCGCCTCGGCGACATCTACGGCCGCAAGCGGCTGTTCCTGGTCGGCATCGGCGGCTTCACGCTCGCGTCCGCGCTGTGCGGCCTGGCCACCGGGCCGGACATGCTGGTCGCGATGCGGGTGCTCCAGGGCGGCACGGCGGCCCTCATGGTGCCGCAGGTGCTCTCGATCATCCACGCGACCTTCCCGGCGGAGGAGCGCGGCAAGGTGTTCGGCATGTTCGGCGCGGTGGTCGGCCTGGGCGCCGTCTCCGGGCCGCTGATCGGCGCGCTGCTCACCGAGTGGGACCTCCTCGGCCTGGCCTGGCGGCCGATCTTCCTGATCAACCTGCCGGTGGGCCTGGCCGGCCTGCTGGCCGGGCGCCGCTTCATCAGCGAGTCGAAGGCCGAGAAGGCGCTCAAGCTCGACCTGGTGGGCGTGGCCCTCGCGAGCGTCGGCCTGCTGATGCTGATCTACCCGCTGACGCACGGGCGGGAGGCCGGCTGGCCGCTCTGGGGCTACCTGTCGATGGCCGGCAGCCTCGTGGTGTTCGCGCTGTTCGTGGTGTACGAGAAGGCCAAGGCCCGGCGGGACGGCTCGCCCCTGGTGGAGCTCTCGCTGTTCCGGGTGAAGTCCTTCGCGGCCGGGATCGGCGTGCAGCTCACCTTCGGCGTGGTCTGCGGGATCTTCTTCCTGGTGTGGACCCTCTACATGCAGATGGGCCTCGGCTGGAGCCCGCTGAAGGCCGGCTCGACCGGCATCCCGTTCTCGCTCGCGGTCTCGACGGCCGCCGGGCTGTCCGTGCAGAAGCTGGTGCCGCGGTTCGGGCGCCGGGTGCTGCAGACCGGCGCGCTGGTGATGGCGGCGGGCGTGCTCACCTACATCTGGGAGGCGCACCGCTACGGGACGGCGATCGCGCCCTGGCAGATGGCGCTGCCGCTGGTCGTGATGGGCCTCGGGATGGGGCTGATCGTCGCGCCGATCACCGACGCGATCCTGGCGGAGGTGCCGCGCGAGCACGCCGGATCGGCGTCGGGCCTGATCAACACCGTGCAGCAGGTGGGCAACGCGCTCGGGCTCGGCCTGGTGTCGGTGGCCTTCTTCGGGGCCATGGACGACGTCGTCGCGCCGACGGCGGTGGGGGACGCGTTCAGCGGGGCCTTCGTCCACGCGATGTGGTGGGTCGCGGGGGTGCTGGTGGTGGTGTTCCTGCTGATGTTCGCGCTGCCGCGCCGGAAGGCCGTCGCCGCGGGTGCGGAGTCGGACGCGGCCGTCGGGGCCCGGGAGCCCGAGCTGGTCTGACGGTTCCGTGCGGACTAGGGCCCCGGTCGCGATGCGCGGCCGGGGCCCTCGTGCGCACACTGGACGGGTCATGGACCGTACGGCGGTGGAGTCCTCGGTGCTGCGCTCGGTCGGGTACGACCGCCCGGCGCGGCGGCTGGAGCTGGAGTTCCTCGGCGGGCGCGTGTACGAGTACGCGGCCGTGCCGGCCCGGGTGCACCGCGAGTTGATGGCGGCGGACAGCCACGGCCGGTTCTTCGTCCGGCGGATCCGGGGGCGCTACGCCTATCGGCGGCTCAGCTGACGTCCCCGGCGGTGCGCGGCCAGTCGGGGGCCGGGTCGACCGGCAGCAGCGGGCGGAGGGCGCCGATGCAGCCGCCGATGCACGCGTCGCGGAGCTCGGTGCGGGTGCAGGTCTCCTCGGTGAGCCAGTCGACGACCAGGACCTGGACGAACACCAGCCAGCTGCGCAGGACTTGGGACACCGCCGCGCGGGTGCCGTCGTCGGCGAGGGGGAGCACGCCGAGGAGGCGGGCGCGCAGGGCGTCGAGCTCGTCGGTCATGATCGTCTGGATCACCGGGTCGCCGGCCAGCACGCGGTTCGCGGCGAGGACGGCGTGCCGGTTGGCGACGAAGTAGTCGAGGTGCGCGTCCATGCCCTCGACCAGTTGCTCGACGAGCGTGTCGGCCGGGTCGAAGCGGGACTTGCCCAGCAGCTGGTCGGCGGCCTGCTGGTAGACGGCGGCGAAGAGGTCCCGCTTGCCCGGGAAGTGCCGGTAGAGCAGGGCGCGGGAGACGCCCGCCTGCGCGGCGACCTCCTCCATCAGCACCTCCTCGTAGGGCCGGGCGGCGAAGAGCCGGGCTCCGACGGAGAGGAGCTGGGCGCGGCGGTCGGCGGGGGAGAGGCGCTGGCGTGCTGGCACGGGTGAAGACTACTTGACACGTGTCTACTAACGGGTGCCTCATGGAAGTAGACATGTGTCAACCAAGCGGCACGCGTCAACCGAGGCATGGGGTGGGTGCGTCATGGCCAAGGCACTGCGGGCGCTCGTGTGGACGATGGGGATCGCGTGCGTGGCGATCGGCCTCGGACACGTGCTGGTGGGCAACGCCGTGCTCCCCGGCGAGGAGCACGCCGGGGCGACGATCGACAGCTGGGGCCGCTTCATGGGCGGGATCTTCGCCGGGTACGGCGCCGCCTGGATCCGGCTCGCCCGGCAGGCGACGATCCCGGCGCGCACCGTCCGGTGGCTCGCCGGCGTGTTCCTGCTCGGTGGCGCCGGGCGGCTGCTGTCGCTCGCGGCGACGGGCTGGCCGGGCGCGTTCCAGGCCGTGCTGGCCGCGCTCGAACTCGGGCTGCCGCCGGTGTACTTCTGGCTGGCGGACGCCGACGAGCGCCGGACCGCGGCCGGTCCGGCGGTGGCCTGAGCCGGTCCGGTGGGCGGTCGGGCGGCTCAGCGCGCCTTGGCGGTGGCCTTGGCCTCCTTCGCGGCGCGCTTCGCCT
Organism: Kitasatospora sp. NPDC059722; assembly: GCF_042733235.1. NCBI lineage: Bacteria > Bacillati > Actinomycetota > Actinomycetes > Kitasatosporales > Streptomycetaceae > Kitasatospora > Kitasatospora sp. NPDC059722. Next base: position 20,426 of record NZ_JBHWGD010000092.1, on the reverse strand, counting down.
CCTGCTTGAACTCCCGTACCAGGACGAGCGATTCGGGCCCGGTGATGTCGGCGACCGAGCGGTGCGCGCCCTCGTCGCCGTACGCGCCGGCCGCCTCGCGCCAGCCGTCCGGCCGCACGCCGTACTGCTTGCCGAGCAGTGCCAGGAAGATCTGGGACTTCTGCTTGCCGAAGCCGGGGAGTGCGTTGAGCCGGCTCAGCAGCTCCTTGCCCGTCCTGGCGTCCTTCCACAGCGCGGCGGCGTCGCCGTCGTACTGCGCCACGAGGAACTGGCAGAGCTGCTGCACCCGCTTGGCCATCGCGGCCGGGTAGCGGTGCACGGCCGGCTTCGCGGAGAGCAGGGCCACGAACTCCTCGGGGTTGTACGTGGCGATCTCGTGGGCGTCCAGGTCGTTCCGTCCGAGCCGCTGGGCGATGGTCAACGGGCCGGTGAACGCCCACTCCATGGGCACCTGTTGGTCCAGCAGCATGCCGACGAGCGCGGCGAGCGCGCTGCGTCCGAGCAGATCATCGGCCTCGGGCTGCTGTGCGAGCCGAACGGTGACGTCCATGGGGCCCTCCTCGGAGTGAATCGGTCGGGTAGGCGCCCAGTCTGGTCGACGGGGTGGGAGGGGTGGTGGTCAACACGCCCGTAGGAGGGGAAGTCTTGGGGATCGAGGCCATGGCGGACCTGGTTTGTTCGTTGGCGTAGCGGTTGTTGGGGGCGTCCGGAGCCAACACCCCACCCCTGGACGGAACATTTTTTCCCCGTGGCGGTCACACTCTCCGCTTCCGGCGGGTCGAAGGAGTGTCGGACCAACCAGCCACCGAGTGGGGAGCACTTCAATGTCCGTGGCCTACGTCATCGTCACCGTCCTCGGCGCCGTCATGGCCGGATTCTCGGCCGGCTCGGTCTTCGCCGGAGCGAAGTACGTCGTCGAGCCGCTCGCCCAGTACGGCGTCCCGCGCAGCTGGTGGGTCTGGCTCGGGATCGCCAAGGCCGCGGGCGCGGCCGGCCTCCTGGTGGGCCTCCTCGTCCCGGGGGTCGGCCGCCTCGCCGCCGTCGGCCTGATCCTCTACTTCGTCGGCGCCGCGCTCACCGTCGTCCGCGCCCGCCACTACGCGCACGTCCCGTTCCCGCTGGTCTACCTCGCGCCGGTGGCGGCTTCGCTGGTCCTCGGTCTGGCGGCCTGAGCGGCCTGAGCGGCCGGTGCCGCGGTGCGCGGCCGGTGCCGCGGTGCGCCTCCCGGGAAGGACGGGCCGAACTCGGCCCGTCCTTCCGGCCGTTCGGGGTGGTGGGGGCTCGTGGGTGGTGCGTGCGTGGTGAGGACGTGGCGCCGGTGGCGTGTGCCCGGTGGGTGTGCGCTCCGCTGGGCGGGTGGTTGTGGCGGATGGTGCGGGTGGGGCTCCCGATCCCGCACGGGTGAGCCACCGTTGGCCGGTCGCTCGGGCGGAAGTTCGACCGGGGGTTCGAGCACGTGGGTCATCTCATATGACTGTTCTTGTTGTGCCGGTGCCGGGCCGGGAGCGCGCGTCATCCTTGGTCCAAGTCGACGCGTCCAGAAAGGCTCGCCCGCCGTGACCCAGCCGTTCGAACTGCCGTCCTTCTACGTGCCGCACCCGGCACGTCTCAACCCCCATCTCGACGGGGCCCGGGCCCACTCCTCCGACTGGGCGCGGGAGATGGGCATGCTGGAGGGGTCCGGGATCTGGGACCAGGAGGACCTCGACGCCCACGACTACGGCCTGCTCTGCGCCTACACCCACCCCGACGCCTCCGCCGAGGCGCTGTCGCTGGTCACCGACTGGTACGTGTGGGTCTTCTTCTTCGACGACCACTTCCTCGACATGTACAAGCGGACCAACGACCGCGAGGGCGGCAAGGCGCACCTCGACCGGCTGCCGCTGTTCATGCCGGCCGACCCGGCCGCCCCGGTCCCCGAGCCGGAGAACCCGGTCGAGGCGGGCCTGGCCGACCTCTGGCGGCGGACCGTGCCGGCGATGGGCGAGGACTGGCGGGTCCGCTTCGCCGAGAGCACCCGGAACCTGCTCGACGAGTCGCTGTGGGAGCTCTCCAACATCAACGCCGGCCGGATCGCCAACCCGGTCGAGTACATCGAGATGCGCCGCAAGGTCGGCGGCGCGCCGTGGTCCGCGCAGCTGGTCGAGGTGGCCGCCGGGGCCGAGGTGCCGAAGGAGGTCTCGGGCTCGCGCGCGCTGAGGGTGCTGATGGACGCGTTCGCCGACGCCGTGCACCTGCGCAACGACATCTTCTCCTACCAGCGGGAGGTGGAGGACGAGGGCGAGCTGAGCAACGGCATCCTGGTGCTGGAGCGGTTCCTGGAGTGCTCCACCCAGGAGGCCGCCGAGGCGGTCAACGACCTGCTCACCTCACGGCTCCAGCAGTTCGAGAACACCGTGTTCACCGAACTGCCCGTGCTGTTCGCCGAGACCGGGCTCGAACCGATCGGCCGCGCCAAGGTGCTGACGTACGTCAAGGGGCTGCAGGACTGGCAGTCGGGCGGGCACGAGTGGCACATGCGGTCGAGCCGCTACATGAACGGCGGGGGCATGAACGGCGGGGGCGCGGCGGCGGAACCGGGGTCGGAGTCGGAGTCGGTCGAGTCCATTGACGCCCGGGCCGGGTGGGACCCGTTCGCGATCGGCGGGATCGGCACGTCGGCGCTGGACCTGGTGCGCGGCGGCGGGCCCGGGCCGGAGGTGCCGGCGGCGCCCGTCGGGCCGGGCGCGGTGGATCCCGCGGTGCGGCGGGCGCGTTCGCACGGCCACGTGCCGTTCCAGCACGTCGGGCCGTCCCGGCTGCCGGAGTTCAAGGTGCCGTTCCCCCTGACCCTGAACCCTGACCTGGCGGGCGCGCGCGACCGGGCCGTCGAATGGGCCCGGCGGATGGGCCTGTTGGACGACCTGCCGGGCGTCCCCGGGTCCGCGCTCTGGACGGCCGAGTCCACCCGCGACTACGACCTCCCGCTCTGCATGGCGGGCATGCACCCGGACGCCACGGCCGCTCAACTCGACATCGGCTCGGCCTGGTTGCTCTGGGGCACCTGGGCGGACGACTACTTCCCCCGGGTCTACGGGCGCACCCGCGACCTCGCCGGTGCCAAGCTCGCCGTCGAGCGGCTGCCGCTGTTCATGCCGGTCGACGACGGCGGCCCGGCCGCGGAGCCGGCCACCGCCCTGGAGCGGGGCCTGGCCGACATCTGGGAGCGGACGGCGGGGCCGATGACCGCCGATGCCCGGCGGACGCTCCGCAGCAGCATCGAGGACATGCTCCACAGCTGGATCTGGGAGATCTCCAACCAGGTGCAGCACCGCATCCCGGACCCGGTCGACTACCTGGAGATGCGCCGGGCCACCTTCGGCTCCGACCTCACGATGAGCCTCAGCCGGATCGGCCACGGGCAGACCGTGCCGCCCGAGGTGTACGAGCACGGCGTGATGCGCTCACTGGAGAACTCGGCGGCCGACTACGCCTGCATGATCAACGACCTTTTCTCGTACCAGAAGGAGATCGAGTACGAGGGCGAGGTGCACAACGTCGTCCTGGTGGTCCAGAACTTCTTCGGCTGCGACTACCCGTCGGCCGTCCGGATCGTCGACGACCTGATGCACTCGCGGCTCGCCCAGTTCCAGCACGTCGCGGCCAAGGAGCTCCCGGTCCTGTACGACGACCTCGGGCTCGACGACGCGGCGCGCGAGCTGCTCGGGGGGTACGTCGGGGAACTGGAGAACTGGATCGCGGGGATCCTGAACTGGCACCGGGGGTGCCGCCGGTACACCGAGGACGACCTGAAGCGGCACTTCGGGCGTGAGGGGCACGACGCGGCGCGGGCGGAGGTGCCGCGGCTGGGCGTGGTGCCCGGCGGGCCGACGGGGCTGGGCACGTCGGCGGCCCGTGTGGCGTCGGCGCTGGTCGGGTAGCCGGCGCGGGCGAGGGCCCCGGTGCGGGGCGTGGTGCGGCCGGTCGGGACGGGCTCCGACCGGCCGCGCCGTGTGCGGGCGCGCGGGCGGCGAGGGGACTGGCTAGGGTGACGGAATGGGGGCAAACCGGGCGTAAATGCCACGCGAGAGCCGTACGAGAGGGCAGACAGATGGCCGCGCTACCTGAAGGCACACCCTGCTGGGCCGACGCGATGTTCACCGACCTGGAGGGCGCCAAGACCTTCTACGGCGACGTCCTGGGCTGGACCTTCGGCGAGAGCTCGTCGGAGTTCGGCAACTACACGCAGGCCTACTCGGACGGCAAGGCCGTCGCCGCCGTCGTGCCGCCGATGTCAGGCCCGGACGGTACCCAGGCCCCGTCCGCCTGGTGCCTGTACCTCGCCTCGCCGGACGCCGCCGCCACCGCCGAGAAGATCCGCGGCAACGGCGGCGAGGTGCTGATGGGCCCGATGCAGGTCGGCGAGTTCGGCACGATGGTGATCGCGAAGGACCCGGGCGGCGTCGTGTTCGGCGTCTGGCAGGCCGGTACCCACGAGGGCTTCGAGAAGCAGGGCGAGCCCGGCGCGTACTGCTGGGCCGAGGTGGTGACCCGCGACCCGGCCGGGGCGGACGGGTTCTTCCCCGCGGTCTTCCCGTACGGCGTGCAGAAGATGGACAGCGAGCAGGTCGACTACAAGATCTTCCGGCTCGGCGAGCAGCCGGTGCTGGGCCGGATGGCGATGGGTCCGGCCGACCTGCCGCCCGAGGTGCCCTCGTACGTGAGCGTGTACTTCGCGGTGGCCGACGTCGACGCGGCGCTCGTCCGGCTGCGCGCGGGCGGCGGCGCCGTGCACATGGAGCCGATGGACAGCCCGTTCGGCCGGTTCGCGGTGGTCGGCGACCCGCAGGGCGCCGCCTTCGGGATCATCGACACGGGGACGACCGCCGGCGACCTGCCCACCCTGGCGGACGCCTGATGGGCGAGCGCGAGGACCTCGTCGCGACGCTCGGCAAGCACCGCGGCTTCCTGCGGTACACCGTCCGCGACCTCACCGACGAGCAGGCCGCCCGGCGCACCACGGCCAGTGAACTGTGCCTGGGCGGCCTGATCAAGCACGTCGCCGCGGTGGAGGCGCGCTGGATGCGGTTCGCGGTCGGCGGCGCCGAGGAGATGCGGCGCGGCGGCGGCTCGCAGGACGACTGGGCCGCGATGTTCCGGATGCTCGACGGCGAGACGCTCGCCGGGCTGCTCGCCCGCTACGAGGAGGTGGCCCGGGAGACGGACGAGCTGGTCCGGACGCTGCCGGACCTCGACCTCGCGCACGAGCTGCCGAAGGCGCCGTGGTTCGAGCCGGGGGCGACGTGGTCGGTGCGGCGCGTCCTGCTGCACGTCCTCGCCGAGACGGCGCAGCACGCGGGGCACGCGGACATCCTGCGGGAGTCCTTGGACGGCGCGAAGACGATGGGTTAGCCGGCTTCCGGCTCCAGCCGCAGACCGAGGAGTTCGCGCAGCGCGCGGTCCCCGTCCGGCGTGACGCGCAGGGCCCGGCCGGAACCGATCCGCTGCACCCACGCGCGCTCCAGCGCCGTCCGGCAGAGCGCCGCGCCCAGCGCTCCGCCGAGGTGGGTGCGGCGTTCCGTCCAGTCCAGGCAGGTGCGGACCACCGGGCGGGCGCCCCTGCCGCCCGCCCGGGGCGGCAGGTCGATGGCCTGCTCGGCGAGCCAGCCGAGGCCGTCCCCGGTGAGGGCGAGCCCGGCGTCGTCGCTGACCAGGCCGCGGTCGAGCATGGCGTCGGCGACGGCCACGCCGAGGCGCCCGGCCAGGTGGTCGTAGCAGGTGCGGGCGCGGGCCTCGGCGCTGCGGCGGGTGGCCTCGCGGAGGGTGCCCGGGGCCGGCCCGCTTCCGCCGGCGGCGTCCCCCGCCGCCGACTCGGCGAAGACCGTGAGGTCCTCGATCAGCGTGGCGACGGCGGGCCCGGCCAGCCGGACGTACCGGTGCCGCCCCTGCCGCTCCTCGGCGAGCAGGCCGCCCGCGATCAGGCGCGACAGGTGCTCGCTCGCCGTGGACGGCGCGACGCCAGCGTGCCGGGCCAGCTCGCCGGCCGTCCAGGCGCGGCCGTCGAGCAGCGCGCCGCAGAACGCGGCGCGGGTGGGGTCGGCGAGCAGGGCGGCCAGCTGGGCGAGCGACATGCCTCCATGGTCGCGCGGAGTCGTTTCGGCCGGGGCCGAAACGGTGGCAGGCCTCTTCAGGCGGCTGCCGCCAGCTGCCCCGCCAGCGCCGCCCGCAGCCAGGCGTGCGCCCGGCCGAGGGTGGGCTCGTCGGGTGTGGTCAGTACGCCGGCGAGCTCCCAGTAGCGCGCGATCACCGGGTCGTCGGTGACGTCGAGCATGACCCGCAGCCGGCGCCGGAAGTCCGGCGTGTCCCGGACGGAGCGGGAGGCGGCGTGGGCGGCGACGAAGTTGTCGAGCGCCCCGCCGTCGTACGGGTCCCGGCCGGCGCGCAGCTCCGCCGAGGCCAGGTCGTAGGCCTCGCCGAGCCCCTCGTAGAGCACGGCGGGCCGGTACTCGTGGTCCGTGCGGGCGAGTTCGTTCGGGCAGCCGCCCTTGCCGGTGGCGGAGTGGCTCGGGCCCGAACAGCCCTGGGAGACGAGCGCGTTCAGCCGGGCGAACGCCAGCACCTGGTCGGGCGCCGGGTCCGCCGGGGGCTGCGGGACGGCCGCGTCGACGATCGCGGCGGTCAGCCGGGCGGGCATCCGCAGCGGCAGCGCGCGCCGCCAGAAGCGGGCCAGCGGGGTGGTGTCCGGCGGGGTGGTCAGCCCGCCGATGAGCGTCAGGCGGTCGGCGCGCTCCTCGGGCGGGCACTCGTGCAGCAGCCGCAGGGCGGCCTCCCGCCAGCGCAGGGCGGTGAGTTGGGAGCCGAGCTCGCGCAACTGCCGGGCCACCGCGTCCTCCAGGGCGTCGCCCAGCCCCCCGTCCTGCTCCAGCAGCCGGCCGACCTCCGGGACGGGCAGGTCGAGCGTGCGCAGCGAGCGGATCAGCCGCAGCCGCTCCAGCGCCTCCGGCCCGTACCGCCGGTGGCCGCCGGAACTGCGCCCGGCTTCGGGCAGCAGGCCGCGGTCGGAGTAGAAGCGGACGGTCTTGACGGTGACGCCCGCGTGCTCCGCGAGCTCACCAATGCTCCACAGGACGGCCGGTGGCAAGGCTTGAACCTCCCTCAGGGGGAGTTCCTACGGTACCCGCATCGCCCGGCCGGACGGGGGTCGGCCGGGTGATCACCGGCGTTGTCGGGCGACTGCCTGCGACTGCCTGCGACTGCCTGCGACGCCGGGTGACGCCGGGTGACGACGAACGACGAGGAGGAGATGCGACATGACCGCATTCGTGCTGGTACCGGGCCACTTCACCGGGGGCTGGATCTGGCGGGAGGTGAGCACCCGGCTCCGCGCGGCCGGCGCCGAGGTGCACGAGGCGACGCTCGCCGGCGGGGGCGGTGCCGGCCTGGAGGCCCACGTCGAGGACGTCCTGCGCCTGATCGACGCCGCCGCCGACCCCGAAGTCGTCCTGGTCGGCCACGAGTACGGCATCCACCCGGTGCTCGGCGCCGCCGACCGGCGGGCGGACCGCCTCACCCGCATCGTCTACCTGGACGCCGGCCTGCCGGTGGACGGCGACCGGGCCGTCCAGCTCGTCCCCGACCAGCTCGCCCGCGAGGTGCTGACCGACCCGGCCCGCCGACCCGCGGACGGCCTCCTCCCGGCGCCCGGCCGGGGCGAGTGGCACCGCTGGGGGAGCACCGACGGCCTCACCGCCGAAGCGCTGGACCGGCTCACCGGGCTGGCCACCGCGCAGCCCGTCGCCAGCCTCACCGAGCCGCTGCGGCTGTCCGGCGCCGTCGCCTCGGTGCCGACCACCGGGATCCTCTGCACCTCGGGCGGCGTCACCATCGCGAGCGTCGAGGCCATGGTGCGCACGGGCATGCCGCAGTTCCGGTTCCTGGCCGACCCCCGGGTGGGCTTCTTCGACCTCGACACCGGCCACTGGCCGATGCTCTCCCGCCCGGAGGAGCTCGCCGACCTCCTGCTCAGGGCCGCCGCCGGCGAGGGCCACCGGATCGCCCCGCCGCCCGCCGCCGAGGCGCCGGTGTTCTCGCGCCCGCACGTCCTGGACACCCCGGAGCACCCGCTGCCGGACTGCGCGCACGAGCGGGCCGGGAACCTCGACGTCTACCTGCCGGAAGCCGAAGGCCCGTTGCCCGCCGTGCTGTTCGTCCACGGCGGCCCCGTCCCCGCCGGCACCCGGCCCACCCCGCGCGACTGGCCGGTGTACGTCGGCTACGGCCGGTACGCGGCGAGCCTCGGCGTCGTCGGCGCGACGGTCGAGCACGGCCTGGACGAGCTCTACGGGTACCCGCGGGCCGCCGACGAGATCGCCGCGGCCGTCGAGGCGCTGCGCGCCCACCCGCGCGTGGACGGCGACCGGATCGCGCTCTGGTTCTTCTCCGGCGGCGGCCTGCTGACCACCGACTGGCTCGCCGAGCCGCCGTCCTGGCTGCGCTGCCTCGCCGCGAACTACCCCGTCCTCGCGCCGCTGCCCGGCTGGGAGGCCGTCGACCGGCGCTTCCGCCCGGCGGAGGCGGTGGCGGGGGCGGGCCGGCTGCCGATCGTGCTCACCCGGGCCGGGCTGGAGGCGGACGCGATCGCGGCGACGGTCGCCGGGTTCGTCGCGGCGGCGGGGGAGCACGAGGCGGCGCTGGAGGTGATCGACGTCCCGAACGGGCACCACGGCTTCGAGCTCGCGGACCACACCGACGAGGTCCGGGACGCCGTCGCCCGCGCCGCCGCCTCCGTCCTGCGGCACCTGCGGGCGTAGCCGTCCGGGGGTGGCCTTCCGCGCGTGGCCTTCCGCGCTTCCGGGCGTAGCCTTCGAGGCGTGGCCCCCGAGTACGCCGAGCGCGCGTCCCGCCTCCCCGGTGCGGTGGTGTGGACGCGCGCTGCGGTGCTGCCCGCTCCCTCCGCCGCGCCGGTCCTGCCCGACGGCTGCATGGACCTGCTGTGGACGGAGGGCCGGCTGCTCGTCGCGGGCCCGGACACCCACGCCTTCCGCCCCGGGCCCGGGCTCGCCGGCCCCTGGGCGGGCGTCCGCTTCTACCCCGGTACGGCCCCCGCGCTGCTCGGCGTCCCCGCGCACGAGCTGCGCGACCGCCGCGTCGACCTGGCCGACCTGCGCCCCGCCGCCGAGGTGCGCCGCCTCACCGGCCGCATCGACGCGGCCCCCGACCCGGTCGCCGCCCTGGAGGACCTCGCCCTGCGCCTCGCGGCCGACGCCGGGCCCGCCGACCCGCTGCTGCGCGCCGTCGTCGCGTCCCTGGCGGCGGGCCGGTCCGTCACGGCGACCGCCGAGCGCGTCGCCCTCGGCGAACGCCAGCTGCACCGCCGCTCGTTGAGCGCCTTCGGCTACGGCCCGAAGACCCTCGCCCGCATCCTCCGCCTGCAGCGCGCTCTCGCCCTGGCCCGCTCCGGCGTCCCCTTCGCGGACACCGCGGCCCGGACGGGCTTCGCCGACCAGGCCCATCTGGCGCGCGACGTGCGAGAGTTGACCGGGCTGCCGCTGACCGACCTGGTCCGGTCCTAGGGGGTGTCCTCGGTGAGGACGGCCAGCAGGTCGACGCCGTTGCCGTCGGGGTCGTGCACCGAGGCGTACCGCTGGCCCCAGAACGCGTCGAACGGCTTCAACTCCCCGTGGTACCCGGCTCCGACGAGGTCCTCGTACACCGCGTCCACGTGCGCGGGGCTCTCGCAGCGGAACGCGAGCCCAGTCCGGCTGCCGCCGGTCGGGGGCCGCCAGTCCGGGTGGAAGGAGCGGATGGTCGACTCGGCGTCGAGCGCCAGGAGCAGTCCGCCCGGCAGCTCCGCCTCGACGTGCGGCTCGTGCTCGGCCCCGTCGGGGAACAGGAGCCCGAGCCGCCGGTAGAAGGCGACCGAGGCGGCCATGTCGGAGACGGCGATGCCGACGAACGCGAACCTCGGTGCCGGCGTGGTGCTTTTCGTGCTGCCGGTGCCGCTCGTACTGCTCGTGCTGATCGTGCTGTTCTCGCTGTTCATGCCCGTCACGCTAGGCGGCGGTGCGGGCGCCCGTCTTGAAGGAAACGGACACTCTCCCGGCGTTGGCGTCGGCGTTGGCGTCGGCGCCGGCGGCCTCAGCGGGCGGCGAGTTCGCCCGTGACGACCGGCCGGACCTTGGTGAGCATGAGCTCCAGGAACTGCTCCGGCTCGCGGAAGGACGCGAAGTGGCTGGCGTTCCGGATCAGGGCGAAGTCCTTGACCGGCGCGCTGACGGCGTCGAAGAGGCGGCGGGCCGGCGCGGGCGGGGTGAGGACGTCGCTGTCGCCCTGGAAGACGAAGAACGGGAGCGCGAAGTCGGTGCCCTCGGCGTACTCGTCGACCGCCATCGCCTGCGGGCCCAGCTGCTCGGCGAAGGTCATGCCCTTCAGGTACGTCCTCAGTTCGCGCAGCGTGTGCAGCGGCGAGAACCAGAGCGAGCGGACCACGATGGTCTTCATGGTGTCGAAGGTCAGCGGGTCGGTGGTGACGACCAGCTTGTTGAACTCCGACCACTGGTGGGTGCTCCACGCCGTGGCGTCCGGGCCCATCGCGGTGACGGCGGCCAGCTCCTTGCGCTTGCCGCCGGCCCGGAGCCGCTCGACCAGGGCGTCGTACGCGGGGTGCGGGCGGCCGCCGGCGAGGACGTTCTGGTCGGTGCCGACGTAGGCCGAGTACAGCTCGGGGTGGTTGCGGGCCAGGCGCAGGCCGAGCACGGTGCCGATCGAGTTGGCGACCAGCAGCACCTTCGGCACGCCGAGCCGGGCGCGGACGTACTCGGTGACCTCCAGCGCGTCCCGGTGCAGCCGGTCGAGGCTCATCTCGCCCTGCCCCTCCGGGCCCCCGTGGCCGAAGGTCTTGCCGCCGCCCCGCATGTCCCAGCGGACGATCGTGAAGTGCCGCTCCCAGGCCCGGGTGCGGGGGACGAACGGCAGGTTGGAGGCGCCGGGGCCGCCGTGGATCTCCAGCACCACCGGGTTGTCGAGGCTCTCGCCGCGGACGGAGACCCACTGGTCGATGCCCCCGATGCGGACGAACCCGGACTCGTCGATGCCCTTCGGCGACGTGATGCGCATCCGCTCGGCGGCGGCGTGGCGCTTGAGCCCCCGGTAGCCGAGGAGCCCGGCGACGGGGGCGGCGAGCGCGGTGGCGGCGGAGGCGGCGATGACGGTGGCGAGCATGGTGGTTCCCCCAACTGTTTATGGCATCAGCAGTTCGATGTGTTTAAGGTATATACAGTTCCTGTCGGGTGTCAACGGCCCGGCCGGACCGGGCACGGGAACCGGACCCGACACGAGGCACGGGAACCGACACGAGAAGGAGGGCCGCATGGCCAAGGAGAAGGTGCGCGACCTGCGCGCGGGCGTCGCGCTGCTGTGGGGCGAGCAGGACCGACCCACCCGGGGTCCCAAACCGAGCCTCACCCCGGGCCGGATCGCCGAGGCCGCGGTCGGGCTGGCGGACGCCGAGGGCCTGGAGGCCGTCTCCATGAACAAGGTCGCCGCCGGGTTCGGGATGTCCGCGATGGCGCTCTACCGCTACGTGCCCGGCAAGGCCGAACTCGTCGAGCTGATGGTCGAGTCCGTCCTCGCCGACGCCCCCGACCTCACCGCGGCCGGCCCCGACTGGCGCCCGCGGATCGTCGCCTGGGCACGCGCGTCCGAGCAGGTCCACCGCAGCCACCCCTGGCTACTGGCCGCCACCGCGATGCGCCACCAGCTCATGGGCCCCAACCAGCTCGGCTGGCTCGACGCCGCCCTCACCGCCCTGGCCCCCACCGGCCTGACCGCCGCGCAGCAGCACCGCGTCTTCGTCCTCGTCGCCGGATACGTGCGCACCCACGCGCAACAGCAGCTCGACTTCGACGAGGCCCACAGCCGCGAATGGGCCCACCTCACCGGCGAACTGCTCACCCGGCAGCCCGACCGCTTCCCCGCCCTGACCGCCGCCCTCGCCGCCGGTGCCTTCGCCCCCGGCGACGCCGCCGCGCCGACGGACACCCTTCGGTTCGGCCTGGACCGGATCCTCGACGGCGTCCAGGTCCTGATCGACCGCACCTGATCGACCGCGCCTGACCGATGGCGCCTGATCGGCTGCACCTGATCGACCGGGCCTGACCGACGACGAATGGGGGGGGGCGCGGGTGTCGGGGCGATGCCGAGGGCCGGAGCGGGTGACGGGTCGGGGGCGGCGGGGGGGGGCGGGGGGCCCGCGGACTCGCGG
>NZ_JBHWGD010000092.1:0-8175 GCF_042733235.1 Kitasatospora sp. NPDC059722 | reverse complement strand
ATCCCCCCCCCTGCCGCCCCGCCGCGTCACGTTGGCCGCGTCTCGGGCTCACCGGTACCGCGGGGGCCCCCCCCCCCCCGGGGGCCCCCCCCCCGGGGGGCCCCCCCCCCCCCTCGCCCGCCTCGGAGTCCGCTTACGCGGCGCCCGAGCGCAGCGTGAGCACGGTGATCTCGCTGGGGGCGAAGACCCGGAAGGGCGGTCCCCAGAAGCCGGTGCCCCGGCTGGTGTAGAGCTGGGTGCGCTCCCCGTGCCGGCTCAGGCCGTGGACCACCGGCTGGTCGATCCGGACGAGGAAGTTGAACGGCCAGATCTGGCCCCCGTGGGTGTGCCCGGAGACCTGCAGGTCGATGCCGGCGGCCGCGGCCTGCGGGACGTACTTGGGCTGGTGGGCGACGAGCAGCACCGGCAGGGCGGGGTCCGCCCCCTCCAGCGCGCCGGTCAGGTTCGCGCGGTGCCCGGCCAGGCCGGAGGACTCCGCGGTCACGTCGTCCACGCCGGCGAGCACGAGGGCGTCCCCGCCGCGCTCCACCACGACGTGCCGGTTGTGCAGCGGTTCCCAGCCCAGGTCCGCCATGCGGTCCAGCCAGCCCTGCGCCTCCCCGCCGTACTCGTGGTTGCCCGTGACGTAGACCCTGGCCAGCCTCGACCGGATCGTCCCGAGCGGCGCGGACTGCTCCCGGCGCTGGGCCGGGGTGCCGTCGGCGATGTCGCCGGCGTGGACCACGACGTCCGCGTCGAGCGCGTTGACCACCCCGGCCACCCGCGCCGACCAGCCCGCCCGGTCGATCGGCCCGTAGTGGGTGTCCGCCAGCACCACGACCCGGGTCCCGTCCAGACCCCCGCCGAGCCGCGGGACGTGGACGTCCAGCCGCTTCACCCGGGGCACGCGCATCGCCTCGTAGTGCCCCCAGCCCAGCAGCCCGGCAGAGACCACGGCCACGGCCAGGGCCACGGTCCTGGCCCGCCCGGCCCCGCCGACGTCGAGCCCGCCCAGCACGAGGTTCACCAGACCGCCCAGCACCGACCAGGTCCACAGCACCCAGACGACGCCGAGGCTGGTGTCCGCGACCCGGGCGGCCCGGTCGGCCCGCCGCGCCCCGTGGCCCGCGACCATCAGGAAGGGGAAGGAGAGCAGCCAGGCCGCGAAGACGGCGGTGCCGGCCAGGAAGACCGGGAACGGCCAGTCGGCCCCGGAACCGAACAACGTCCACCAGGGCGGAAGGCACAGGACGACGAGAACGCCGACGAGTACGGCCACCCGCCGCCCGACACCCCGCCGCCGCCTCCCGACCCGGGTACCCCCGGACTCCTCGCTGCCCAGCCGAGGCTCCGCCTCCGACCCGATGGATCCACTCTCGACCACTGCGCCGCCCCTCACGTCTCTGCCCCCATCATCCGCCACGCACCGCCGGCCGGGAGGGCCTCGGGGCGCACGAACGGCGGCCGAAACCCGGCGCCTCCGCTGAAGCGCTCCAGCGGGAGTGCCGGTTCTCGGGCTGAGTGCCGCGGGCTGAGTGTCGTGGGGATATCGGGGCGTGGCTCCAGGCCGTGGGCAGCTACCCGCGAACCGGCGCCGAGTACTGACGCGCGGTCCGCTCCGGACGAACCACAGACCCTCGGCGGTGGTCCGTCCGGAGCGGTGGCCCCGCCGCCGTGGCGGGCGCCGCGGCCGTCCCGCCGGCTACGCGGGTACCGGCCAGGCGGCGGCCCGGCCGCGGGCGACGTCCGCCCGCCTGTCCGCCTCGGCGACGTCGTCGGAGGGAGCGACGGCCGACGGCAGGAAGTCGGAGCGTGGCCCCGGCGCCTGCACTCCGCTGCCCGTCACCATGGCGAGCAGGGCGCTCGCGTCCATGGTGTTCGCGGGACGGGCGGCTTCGGCCATCAGCCGGGCGGCATCGACGGCATCCGTCTCCGGCGGGACGACCAGCAGGTTCAGCCTGCGGGGGGCGTACGAGAACACCGCGATCGTGTGCTCGTCCTGCTCGGTGGTGAACCAGCCCGCGTGGACGGTGTGCCCGGCGACCGGGATGCGCGGGGGGATGACGGGCCACTTCGCGGGGTTCACGGTGATCCGGGTGATCCGGCCCCACCGCTCGTCGATTTCGGCGGCCAGGGCGGGGAGTTCGAGAAGGAGATCACGCGAGCGGGGCCACCAGGCCCCGTCCAGCCGGCCCGGCCGCACGCCACGGGGCGCGAGCGCGAGGGAGAGCCGTGCGGTGGAATCCGGGGCGGCGGGCGTCGTCGCACGATCGAGTGTCGTGGTCATGACCGAGGACCTGTCTCCGGGTCCGGCCCACGGGGTCGGGCCCGGCATTGCCGTTCGCCGGAGACGACGCCAGTATCCGGTGCCGGCATGCGAAGTGCCTTCGGTGACATCCAGGTTACTCCCGGTCCGGCCCGGACCGGGCATGATCGCGGTGGCGGGTCCTCCGCCCGGCGCCGTCGGACGGGCCCCGGAACCGCGGGCGTCCTCAGACCCGCCCGTAGCGGATCGCCTGGTCGGCGAACTCCCGGGCCATCTCCTCGGAAACGGTGGGGCGGGTGCGGTGGATGGCGTCCAGGTAGTCCTGGGTGCTGGGCTGGGTCCGTTCCCCGGTGTCGAGCGTGCGCTCGAAGGCGCTCTGGGCGACCGCCATGGCGACCTGCCTGATGTCGGCGGGGGTGAAGCCCTCGCTGGCCTCGGCGAGGACCGCGGTGTCGGCGGCGGTACCCGTTTTCGCCGTGTAGCCGGCCCACAGCACGTCGCGGGCCACGGAGTCGGGCGGCCCGACCGGCAGGACGTAGTCGAACCGGCCGTGCCGCAGGAACGCCGGGTCCAGGGCGGTCACCGAGTTGGTGGCGCAGACGAGCAGCCGGCCGTCGCGGTCGCGGAACCGCACGATCGACTTGAGGAGTTCGTTGACCACCCCGACCGACGCGGGGGCGGCGAGGCTGCGCGTGCCGGCGACCTCCTCGACCTCGTCGATGAAGAGCAGCACGTGGTCGAGCTGCGCCACCTCCTCGAAGCGGCGGCCGAGTCCGGTGGCCAGCCCCTCCTCGGACGCGAGCCGGGAGGGGAAGAGCTCGACGAACGGCCAGCCGAGCCGGCCGGCCACGGCCTTGGCGAACGTGCTCTTGCCCGTGCCCGGCGGACCGAACAGCACCACCGCGCGGGGCGGTTCCACCCCGTGGGCGTCCGCCAGCCCGGGATTCGCCAGTGGCAGGACCAGACGCCGTTCGATGAGCCGCTTCTCGTCGGCCATGCCCGTGAGCTGCTTCCACAGGCCGGCCTCGGGCATGACCGCGCCGAGCGCCGCCAGGACCGTCGCGCCCTGAGCGCCCACGGCCTCCGACTTCTCGAAGTACGTGAGGCCCCGGTGGGGGTGGAATCCGGAGTTGACCAGTGCGGTGGCCCCGGTCTCCTCGTCGGGCAGCAGCGCCGCGACGATCCTGGCGCCGGCGTCCCGCAGACGGTGCTCCAACGCCGACAGCAGGGCGGAACCCATGCCCAGGTTCCGCCAGGCGGGGTGCAGGGCGATGCGCAGCACCCAGGCGCGGTCCCCGTCCACCCGGCCCACCGCCGCGCCCACGAGGTGTCCGTCGGCCACCACGACGACGCTCGGGTTCCGTGCCTGCAAGGCGGCGACCACGTCGGAGAGCCGGAAGACGGCGGCGCGGTCCGTCGTGGTGCTCTCCGCGTCGAGGCGGACCACCGCTTCGAGGTCGTCCGGCGTGAAGTCCCGGACATGCCATACAGCCATACGCCGCTCTCGGACGTCGCTCCCGGACGTCGCGCTCTCCTTGGCTTCCATCATCGGCCGACCCCGCTGCGGCCGCCTGCCCGGACCGCTCAGCGGAGCAGGAGCTCCGCCGCCGGGGTGTGGTTCCCGGTCGCCGAGGCGCCGGCCATGGCCGAGGCGGCCGTGGCCGAGGCGGTGCCCGGCGGGACCACCAGCAGCAGGAAGTGGTCCTGGAAGCCCCGGGTGACGCTGATCGTCGCGTCGCTGCCGGTGAACCAGTTGATCCGGATGGTGAGGCCGTTCGCCGGGACGGACCGGGGCACCCCGTCCCAGGCCGAGGTGTCGAGGCCGACCCGGACGATGCGCCCGAAGTGGGCGCCGAGCGCCGTGATCAGGTCCGGCAGTTCGGCGAGGACGTGGTTCGAGCGGGGCCACCAGGCTCCGTCGAAGACACCCTCCCGCGACATCGTCGGTTCGAGTTCCAGCCGCGGCAGCAGCGGGGAGCCGGGCACCGTCCACGGCCCGGAGGAGGAAGAGCTGGGGAATGGAATCGGCATCATGCGAAGCCGCCCGTCCGGTCCGCGAGGGACCCGTCAGACCCAGGGCGACGTCGGCGCTGATGCCGGTGTGCGGAATGTCCTCGGTTGTCTCCCACGCTACTCCGCGGCGGTGCGCTCCGAGCCGCTCCGGGCCGCTCGCCACCGGAGTAGGGTCGTAGACATCCAGGGCATCCCGCATTCCGGTACCCGTTCCGGCTTCGTTCTGGTTGAAGGACAGCCCGGCAGCCCCCCGGCGGGCAGCCGGAGACGGGAACGGTGAGCACCGTGACCACGCACTCCCCGCAGCCGGCACGGCGCAACCGCGGCCTCACGGTCGCCGACGCCATGGACCCCTGCGACTACCGGATAGCCGACGACGACACCGTCGACCAGGCCAACGACGTCCTCCGCGGCGCCGGCGTCGAGTACCTGCTGGTCCGCGACCACGACGGCCGGTGCGAGGGCCTGGTCACCCGGACCGGACTCCACGCGTTCCTGGCCGGTTCCTGGTACACCGAGCGAACCGCGATCAGCGCCACCGCGCACCAGCGCGGCCCGTTCGCCTGGCCGACCATGGGGCTGGCCCTGGCCGCGATCGCGATGCGGATCAAGCACCTGGAGGTCTGGCCCGTCGTCGACGAGGACGGCTTCATCCTCGGCGTGCTCACCGCGGACCGCGCCACCGGCCTCCTGGCCGTCGCCCCGGCCGCCTGAACCCGTCGGCGCAAGTGCCTGACATGCCGTCAGGTAGTCCGCACCGCAACAGCAGAGACACCACGCTCACGGCGTGGCCCCGGGCTTCGAATACCCGGGGCCACGCCGTCGCGGCGAGCAGGGGCGGTGTGGCCGGGACGACGTCGTTGCGATCGGGCTACCGGTCCGCCGGGGTCCTGGTGAAGAGGCGGCCGGCGAGGTCGGCTCCGGTGATCGTGCCGGCGTCGTCGCGGGTGAAGAAGCCGCGCTGTCCGGTGAGGCCGCCGCTGGTGACGATGTACTCGTCTCCGTCGCCGGGCAGCAGGCCGAGGGCGGCCGGGGGCAGGTCCGCGGGCAGTTCGGTGTCGGCGGCCGCGCGGATCTCCGGCTTGATGGTGCAGGCGATCGTCAGCCCGGCGCCGTCGACGGCGATGGTGAGCGCCATCACGTCGTTCTCGTAGGTCCCGGCGGCCTCCTGGGCCCGGGCCTCGTCGAAGGGGAGGGGCTCCGGATCCCGCTCGACCAGCCCCAGGTGGTGTTCGAGCGCCCACCGGAGGGCGGCCCGGTTGAAGGCGAGGCCGCCGTCGGGCCCCGCGTTGGACAGCGCGGCGACGGCGAAGTCGCGCTCGGGGACGATGAGGAGTTCGGCGAACTGGCCGTTGGTGGAGCCGCCGTGGCCCACGGTGCGCACGCCGTCCACGTCGCGCAGGAACCAGCAGATGCCGAAGGCGTCGCCGAGCGTGCTGCCGTGCAGTTCGACGGTCTGCTGCCGCATGCGCCGCAGGGCTTCGGCGGGCAGGACCGGGGTGCCGTCCTGGCCGCGGCCGTCACCGAGGTGGAAGCGGGCCCAGCGGAGCAGGTCCGCCACCGAGGACGCGCCGCCCCCGCCGGGGTTGTTGGCGCGGGTGTCCTTCCACTTCCGCGCGACGGTGGGTGTGCCGTCCTCGCCGACGGTGTGTCCGACGGCGAAGCGCCGGGTCATGACCTCGTTGACCGCGAAGGAGGTGTGCGACAGGCCGAGCGGCTCGAACAGGAGTGAGGAGACGGCCTGTTCGTAGGTCAGACCGGTGACCTTCTCGATGATCCGCCCGGCCAGGTTGAACGCCATCTGGCTGTAGGAGGCCCGGGTGCCGGGCGGCGCGATCGGCTGCGACTCGGACATCCTCGCCACGTACGCGGCCAGGGCGTCGTCTCCCTCACCGGTGTCGACGTTCATCCGCCAGTCCAGTCCGGCGGTGTGGTTGAGCAGGTTGAGGACGGTGATCCCGGCCGCGGCCCGCTCGTCCGGGAGCACCAGCTCGGGGACGTAGCGGCGCACCGGCGCGTCCAGTTCGACGCGCCCTTCGGCGACCAGGCGCATCAGCACGGTCGCGGTGAACGTCTTGGAGACCGAGCCCAGCACGAACAGCGTCCGCTCGTCGACGGGCAGCGGGTTGTCGACGCTCGTCACGCCGTGGCAGGCGTAGATCTCCTTCCCGCCGGCCCATACCCCGACGGCGACGCCGGGCAGACCGTACTCCTCCGCCGCCGCCTCGACGAACGCGGCCAGCGACTCCTGCGACTGCGCCATGGCACTTCCCCCTTCTCCCTCGCGCACGCCACCCCGATGGCCGCGGCGCCACACTGCGAACTGAACCGTGATCAAGTGCGCGCCACAGCGCGACGTTCACGGTCAGGAAAGCCGCCGGCCCGTCAGGTGGGCCGTGGGCGGCTCGCCGAAGCTACCGCCCGAACCTGTTTTGAACAAGTGTCTTGCACAAACGTCTAATACTGCCGTACTGTCAGTGCCGGTTCAGACCTGACTCGGGGGGCTTCCCATGAAGAACACGAACGTCCTGATCTCCGGTGCCGGCATCGCGGGCACGGCCCTTGCCTACTGGCTGCGGCGCCACGGCTTCACGCCCACGGTGGTGGAGCGGGCTTCCGGGATCCGCGAGGGCGGCTACAAGGTCGACATCCGTGGTGCGGCGCTGGAGGTGGTCCGGCGGATGGGCGTGCTGGACGAGATCCGTCGGTTGCGCACCGACGTGCGAGAAGGGTCCGTGGTCGACGCCACCGGCAAGCGGGTGGCGAGCATGGACGGCGACACCTTCGGAGGGCGCGTCCACGGAGATGCCGAGATCCTGCGCGGCGACCTGAACCGCATCCTGTGCGAGCTGACCGAGAACGACGTCGAGTACCTCTTCGACGACTCCATCGCCTCGCTCACCGACGGCCCCGACGGGGTGAAGGTCACCTTCGACAGCGGCCGCACCCAGGTCTTCGACCTCGTCCTCGGCGCCGACGGGCTGCACTCCCGGACCCGTGACCTGGCCTTCGGCCCGGAGAACCGGTACGTCCGCGACCTCGGCCACTACATCTCGATCTTCAGCGTCCCCAACCGGCTGGACCTGGACCGCGAGGAGCTCACCTACGTCGGCGCCGGCCGCACGGTACTGACCTACAGCACCGCCCGGGACACCGGAGCCAAGGCGATGTTCCTCTTCGCCTCCGAGCCGCTGACCTACGACCACCGCGACCGCGCCGAGCAGCAGCGCCTGCTGGCGAGCGCCTACGCGGGAGAGGGCTGGGAGGTCCCCGGTCTGCTCGAAGGCATGGCGAGCGCCCCCGACTTCTACTTCGACTCGCTCAGCCAGGTCCACATGGACCGCTGGTCCCAGGGGCGAGTGGCCCTGCTCGGAGACGCGGCCTGCTGCGCCTCCCCCGCGTCGGGGCAGGGGACCGGTCTCGCCCTGGTGGCCGCCTACGTCCTGGCGGGAGAACTGGCCGCGGCCGGCGGCGCGTACGAGGCCGGTTTCGAGGGCTACGAACGGCAGGTGCGGCCCTTCGCCGAGCAGAACCAGAAGCTCGGGCCGGCGAACGTCAAGCGGATGGTCATGCGCACCAGCGGCCAGGTCCGGTTCTCGATGGCGATGCTCTCGCTGATGGCACGACTGCCCGGCAAGGAGCGCATCATGGCCAAGCTCATCGAGCCCATCCACAAGGCGGCCACCGCCATCACCCTCGGCGAGTACTGAGCGGCCCCGCCGCCGCGGCGGCGGTCGGGACAACTGAGACCGGAACCGGAACCCGGGAACGACGAAGGCCCGGGCCGCGTGATGCGATCCGGGCCTTCGTGCTGCCATGGCTGGCAGAGGCGGAGGATACGAGATTCGAACTCGTGAGGGGTTGCCCCCAACACGCTTTCCAATTCTCCCGAACGCCGTCCGCCGGGGTTCACACCC
>NZ_JBHWGD010000091.1:0-26597 GCF_042733235.1 Kitasatospora sp. NPDC059722 | reverse complement strand
TGGTGGCCCACCCTCGGGCACACCCGGTCTATCTCGTGGGTGGGGCCGAGCTGGATCGCCAGCCAGACTACCGTGCCCGGCGCGCTCGGGAGGTCCGCCCCGCCGGCCCGGCCCCGCCCGTCGGGGCGGCCGGCTCTGTCTCGGTCAGGCCCCACTCGGTGGTCGCCGACAGCGTCTCGTCGGACGCCAGGATCCGGCCGTGCAGGTCGCGCAGGCCGGGACCGGCACCGACGCCCAGTTCGTCGCGCAGCCGGCGGTCCGCCGCCCGGTACGCCGCGAGGGCGTCGGCCTGGCGGCCGGAGCGGAACAGCGCGAGCATCAGCAGCTCCGAGAGCCGCTCGCGCAGCGGGTGCTCCTCGACGAGGGCCGCGAGCTCGGCCACCGACTCGGCGCACCGGCCGCCCTCGACCTCCGCCTCCAGGCACAGCTCCAGGACGGCGAGCCGCCGCTCCTCCCACTCCCTGCGCTGGCGCTGCGCGTACGGCCCGGGCAGCCCGGGCATCGGCTCGCCGCGCCACAGCGCGAGCGCGCCCCGCAGCGCGGCGGCGGCGTCGGCGTTCCGGCCGTCGGCCCGCCGGGCCCGGCCCTCGGCCAGCAGCTCGTCGCACCGCACGGTGTCCAGGCCGCCGCTGCCGACGGCCAACAGGTACCCGCCGCCGACCGACGTGAGCGCCTCGGCCCCGAGCACCCGCCGCAGCCGGTGCACGTACGTGCGGACGACACCCGTCGCCCTGGCCGGCGGCTCGTCACCCCACAGGTCGTCGATCAGCTGCGCCCCCGACACGTGCCGGCCCGCCCGGAACAGCAGCGCCAGCAGCATGCTCTGCTGCTGCGGCGAACCGAGCGGCACCTCCGCCCCGTCCCGCCAACAGCGCAGCGGCCCGAGCACCGCGAACCGCAGCCCGCCCGAACTCCCGCCCTCGCCGACCAACCGACATCCCCTCCACCCCGCCGACAATCCCCCAGCGGCATGATACCGACCGGTATTCCCCCTGGTCAGACATCCTGCCGAGTCCCTGACGACGATCCGGGCCATGAGCCGTCAAATGGGTACGGACAGGACGGAGTGCACACCTCCACCACGGACCACAGCACCGCGGACACCTCCGGCACCGATAGCCGCCAGGAGGTCCCGCACCACCGGACATCCATCGGCCAACTCTTTGCTCCCCTCCGCTCGAACAGCAGAAGGCGCACGACGGAACTCCGGCATCGGCCTGAGAGCCATGACGGCGTGTCCCGCGCAACGCGTTGATCACGGTTCGAACCCTGCCGACGCGAAGCGATGGTCGAACCGACTGACTCTGGGTAACAATGGCGAACTCACAGTGAGCCAGGGGAGGGACCAGTGGCCCAGCGCCGCGCGAACAGTTGGCAGGCCGATCAACAGCGACGGCAACAGGCCGCACAGCGGGAGTTCTTGCGGCAGCAGCGCGAAGTCGCTCGCATGGAGCGCGCCGCCGAGGCTGACCGCAAGCGGCAGGAGCGCGAGCGGCACCAAGCTCACCTCGATCGTCAAGCGAAACTCGCCGCCGACCGCACCATGCAGGTCGAGAAGGAGATCGACCAGCTCCGACGACTCCTCCAGGACTCGCTCACCGTCGACCTCCCCGTCTCGCTCCGACAACTCCGACGCACCCACAAGCCCCAGCGTTTCGACCCTTCTCCCTGGCCCGGCCCCGGACCGGCACCTCGCTGGGAGGACTACGCGCCGGCGCAGCCGGGCGCTCTGGCGAAGATCTTCGGCGGAGGACGCCGGTACGAGGAACAGCTGGCCCAGGCGCAGCACCGGTTCAGTGAAGCCGAAGGCAGCCACCAACGACTCGGCAGGGACCACGACAGCCGTCTCCAGCAACGGCGCGCCGAACACCAATCCGAGCAGAACCGCCAGGCAGCGGCCGTCCAGAAGTTCAATGACGAGCTCGAAGGCAGGTTCATCGGGTACCGGGCAGGCGACCCCACACATGTCGAGTGGTTCCTGGATCAGGTACTCGATGCATCCAGCTATCCCAAGAAATTCCCCAGGCACCACCGAGTCGCGTTCCGGGCCACCGACGCCAGTGCCCTGGTCGAGATTCGCCTGCCCAGCGAGGACATCGTGCCGGCGGAGCGTGGCTTCACCCACGTGAAGTCACGCGATGAGGTGAAAACTCTGCCGCGCCCCGAGAAGGAGCGCAAGGAGCTCTACGCATCCGTGCTGGCACAGTGCGCCCTCAGGGCCGTCCATGAGATCTTCGCGCACGACCGCGACGGGGTCGTCGACAGCGTGGTTCTCAACGGGCACGTCACGACGGTGGATCGGGCCACGGGGCAGCAGGTCTCACCCTGCCTGATCACGCTGAGCACGGACCGGGAGCAGTTCGACAAGCTCCTGCTCAGCCAGGTCGACCCCACGGCTTGCCTGAAGTATCTCAACGCGATCGTCTCGCCGAACCCCTACGATCTGGAACCGGTGCGTCCGATCGTGGAGTTCGACCTGACGAAGTACCGCCTGATGGACAGCCTTGACGTCGTGTCCGGTCTCGACAGCCGACCGGTCCTGACCCAACTGACTCCGACGGAGTTCGAGCACCTGGTGCGTCAGCTCTTCGAAGCCATCGGCCTGGAGGCGTGGAACACTCAGGCGTCGAAGGACGAGGGCGTGGACGCGGTCGCCATCAGCAAGGATCCGATCTTCAACGGCGAGTGCATCATCCAGGCCAAGCGCTACACGAAGCTCGTGGGTGTCGAGTCGGTGCAAGCACTTGCCGGGGTCGTGGAGCACAAGCGCGCCGCCAAGGGTGTTCTGATCACGACCTCGTGGTTCGGCCGAGCCAGTCACACGTTCGCCGCTGCCCACGGCCGACTACAGCTGATCGAGGGGGCGGAATTGGTCTACCTCATCAAGGAGCATCTCGGTAAAGACGTGATCGCCGGGCCCGTTCCTCCGAAGCGGAGATCGAGCCGGTAGGCGCACCGGAGGTCCGGCCCGGCTGCCGGAACCCGATCGCGCCCGGCGGTGATCGACGCCTTCGGGGAGTGGCCTGCGGGCCGTATGCTTCGGCCCGGGAGGACGACGTGACCCGTGACTCGAAGAAGCGGCGGTCGGGGCTGACGGCGTGGTTGTCCACGCTCGATGCGGGGCGGTTGCATCACGTGCTGCTGTGCCGGCCCGATGGCGGTGTTGTTCCGGAGCCCCGGGCCCTCGGGGAGTTGGCCGACCGGTTGCAACGGGCCGGGTCGGTGGCGCTGGCGCTCCGGCGGGTCTCCCTGCCCTGTCTCCAGGTGGCCGAGGCCTTGGCGGCGCTGGGTGAGGGCGCCGCGCGGGATGAGCTCGCGTGCCTGCTCGGTGCCGAGCCCGCCGAACTGGACACGTACTTGGCCGTGTTGGCCGATCACGCGCTCGTCTGGCCGGACCGCCGTGGCGCGCTACACCAGCCGGCGGCGCTGCGGACGGCCTGGCAGGCACCGCTCGGTCTCGAACCTCCGCTCGCGAACCTGCTGCCCGGTCTGACCTCCGAGCACCTGCGCGGGATGCTGACGGCGCTCGGCCTCAGGCCTCCGAGCACGCGGGCCCGGCGCGAGGCCGTCCTGCTGGAGAAGTTCGGCTCCCCGGAGTGGATCGTCGAGCTCGTGGCCACGGCGCCCGGGCCGACGCGGGAGCTGCTGGAGCAGCGGGCCCTCGGCACGTCGGTGGAATTGCCGCCCGCCGCGCCGAAGGCCGTCCGCTGGGCGGCCGACCGGGGGCTGCTGGTGCAGGGCCGCTCCGAGTACACGCCCCCGCGCATGCCCGCCGAGGTGACGCGCGCCTTGCGCGGGCCGGACTGGCGCGCCCCATTCGACCCCGCTCCGCCCGTGCCCGCCCTGATGTCGGTGTCGGCCGCCGAGGTGGACCGGGAGACCGCGTCCGCCGCCGGGGTGTTCGGCGGGCACGCGGCGGCCGTGCTGGCGGAGTGCGCGGCGCGGCCGCCGGCGGTGCTCAAGTCCGGTGGGGTCGGGGCGCGCGAGCTCGCGCGGGTCGGCAGGGCGCTCCGCTGCGACGAGGCCCCGCTGCGGCTGGTGCTGGAGACCGCCCGGGGTGCCGGGCTCGTGACCACCGACGGCGACCGCGTGCTGGTGACCGAGGCGTACAACTCCTGGGCCGAACTCGAACCGGCGGATCAGGTGGCGGAGTTGGTGCACGCCTGGTGGCGATTGCCGTACTCTCCCAGCCTCTCCCGCGACGAGGACGGCAAGGTGCTCCCGGCCTTGGGACGGGCCCACGTGTACGGCGGCTGTGTCCAGGCCCGCCACGGGCTGCTGGCCGCGCTCGGCGGCCTCCCGGCCGGCCAGGGCGTGGGCGACGCCGCCGCCTTGGCGCCACTCGTCTCGTGGCACCGCCCGTTCGCCGAGCAACTGCCCGAGGACGCGACACCGTTCGCCACGCTCGTCCGCGAGGCGACTCTGCTCGGTGTCCTCGCCCGGGGCGCGCTCTCACCCCTGGGCGCCGCGCTGGCGGCCGGAGGTCTCGAACAACTCGCCGACGAGACCCACCGGCTGCTGCCTCCGGCGGTCCACACGGTGCGCATCGGCTCCGATCTCACCGCGGTCGCGACCGGCGCACCGTCGGCCCGGCTCACCGTTCTCCTCGATTCCCTGGCCGACCGGGAGGCCAGGGGGACGGCCTCGGTGTGGCGCTTCAGCACCGACAGCCTGCGCCGGGCGTTCGACGCCGGGCGGGACGCGAAGGCGATCGACGCCGATCTCACGGCCGCCGCCGACGGCCCCCTCCCCCAGGCCCTCACCTACCTCATCGCCGACACCGCACGCCGCCACGGCGGCATCCGCGTGGCAGCGGCCGCCTGCGTCGTCCACGGCCTGGAGCCGGGGCTGCTGGCCGAGATCGCGGCACACCGGAAGCTCGCCGCCCTGGGCCTGCGACAGTTGGCGCCGACCGTGCTCATCGGCAGGGCCACCGTCGCCCAGACGCTGGCCGCACTGCGGGCCAACGGGTACGCGCCCGTGGCCGAGGCCGCCGACGGCACGGTCCGAATCGAGCGGACGCCAGCCCGGCGCGCCGTGTCCCTCCCCCGCCCCCGGGGACGCACGGGCCCGTCCGGCGGCGGCGCTCCGACGGACCTCCGCGCCCTCGCGTCCAGACTGGTGGACGCCCCGCCGGAGCCCGCAGCGCCCGACCCCGACCGCGGTGTCCCCTACGACACCGACACCGAGGAGATCCTCGCCTTCGCGGCCAGGCAGCTCACGCTGACCGACGTCCGCCAGCTCGCGCACGCGGTCCACACCGGTGACGTCGTCACGATCGAGTACGTCGACGGCGATGGCGCCCGCACCGTCCGCCCGCTCAGCGGGCTCGAACTCGATCCTCCGTACCTGTACGCCTGGTGCCATCTGCGCTCCGACAACCGGGTGTTCGCGCTCTCCCGCATCCGCGCCGTGGCGCCGACGTAACCCCGCCGCGCACCGTCCGCCCGCTCGGCGAGCTCGAAGAAAGTCGAGGAAATCCTCCTCCGCCTGTCACAAACCTCCTCCGGGCCGGGTCGGGTCAGTGAAGGCGCCGAACACGGCCCGTACAGCCCGGGAGGAACACGACGATGGAGAAGACGATGGAGAGCACGCCGGTGGCGCCGCGACCGATCACCGCCGAGGTCCCGCTGCGGCCGCGCCTGGCGACGGATCCCGGGGTACTCGTGCCCGAGCTGGCGGAGGTGTCGGCGGCGCTGTTCAGGGCCACCGGCAACCGGTCGGTGCCGCGGACGACGATCAGCCTGGTGCAGCTGCGCGCCGGGCAGATCGTCGGCAGCACCTACCTGACCGTGCTGCACACGGGATTCCTGCGCAAGGCCGGGGAGACGGAGGAGCGGATCGACTCGGTGGCGGCCTGGTGGGACTCGCCGTACTTCACCCCGGCCGAGCGGGCCGCGCTCGCGCTGGTGGAGGCGGTGCTCCAGCCGGCCGCTCGGGGCCGTGAGCGGGTGCCGGACGAGCTGTACGCCGAGGTGGCCGCCCACTACGACGAGAAGGCGCTCACGACGCTGACGCTGGCGATCGGGCAGGTCAACTTCTTCGTGGCGATCGCCCTGGTCGCCAAGCCCGTCCCCGGGCGGTCGTTCTCCGAGCCCTGGGCGTGACGGCTCCCGGCCCGATCCGAAGGACACGCCCTAACGGAGCACCAGGTCGGGCGTGCCGCGGACCGCGTACACCGGGAGGCGGGCGGCGTCCAGGACGGCCGGGGGGAGGCTGAGGCCGAAGTGGCGTTCCACGGCGCCGAGGGTGCGGCGGTGGACGGCGGGCAGGGGCTCGCCAGCGGGTGTGGCGCGGGTGATGCCGTCGGGGTGGAGGACGCCGGCGGCGACGAGGACGGGGAGCAGGAGGTCCGGTTGGCTGCCCCAGCGCCAGCGCTCCTCGGCGAGGCCGAACCCGCACAGGACGGCGCCGTCGCGGGCGTAGTCGAGCAGGGCCGGCGGGTGTTCTGCCATGGGGCGGTAGTGGACGACCTCGACGCCGTCGCGCGCTATCTCGGTGAGCAGGTCGGCACCGGTGGAGTCGCCGTACTCGATCGCGAAGGACCAGCCGCCGCAGACCCCGACGCGGACCACGCCGTCGCCGTCCTCGCCGGGGCGGTAGGTCTCGATGTCGAGGTCCCACACCTCGGCGCCGCTGACCGGACCGGCGGCGCCGCGCACGTCCGCGCCCATCCGCCGGGCCACCTCCTCCGGCGGGATCCCGCGCGCGAACAGGACGCCGCTGAGCCGGTCATCGCCCTCGGCGAGCCACCGGATGCCGTCGCTCATGACGCCCTCCCCCCGTTTCGCACCGACCCGCCCTGGTCGGGCTTCCGGACGGCACCCTAGCGCGCCCCACCGACAATGGGACCTCCCCGGGGGCGACGGGGCCCGCAGGGGCGGAACGGCACGGCTCCCGCGCCGGGTTGACCGGTGCGGGAGCCGCCGACGGCAGCCACGCCTACGGCAGCTTCACCGCGCCCTTGAGCGCGTCGACGGCCCCGAAGACCATCGCACTCGCGCTGCCCAGCATGCCGAACAGCGGGGCGCCGGCCTGCGCGAGAGGAGCGGCGGGGGCGGCGGGCGCGGCTGCGGGCCCGGCGGCGGCGGGGGCGGCGGCAGTGGCGGCGCCGGCCACCGGCGTGGTGGCGGCGAGGAGCGCGGAGGCTCCGAGGAGGACGGCGACGGTGCGGCGCATGGGGTTCCTTCCGGTCCGAACGGCGAGTTGCGGCTCCGACGGTAGGGCGCGCCCGCCCGCGCCTCCGGCCGTTCCACGACAGCTCACCCGGTCGAGTGATCCCGGTGTTCGGGCCCGGGAGGGCCGGGCCTGTCAGCGGTCGGCGCGCACCCACGTCCGCGTGAGGGCGCACCGCGCGGCCCGGGGGCGCCGCCGCGGCGCGTGCCGGACGGGCCGCACACCCCCCGAAAGGGTCAACCCGATCACGGCCGCCACCCGAACGGCCGATACCCCGAGTGGTACGGGCGCGAAGCGCGCGCCCGCCGCCCATTCGGGAGGACACCGCATGAAGCTTCGGGCAATCGCGCCGGCCGCGGGCCTGTTGACGGTCGCGCTCGCCGCCGCCGGCACGGGCTGGGTCGCGGAGGCCGCCCCCGCCACCGACAACGCGCCCGCACGGGACAGCGCCGTCCGGTCGGTCGAGGGGTATCAGCTGGTGCGGCTCGACAACGCGAACGTGCCCAGCTTCCAGCGGCGGACGGTCTCCTGCCCGGCCGGTGAGAAGGCGCTCGGCGGCGGCGCGGAGGCCCGCGGCGACGAGGCGGTCCTGGTCGGCAGCTTCCCGGCCGACGACGGCAGCGGCTGGATCGGCCTCGGCCGCCGACCGGGTGCGGGCGACGTCGGCATCAGCGTCTTCGTGATCTGCGCCAAGGCCTGACCGCCCCTCCACAGACACAGGGGTGGAGCCGGGCGCTCGGCTCCACCCCTGTCCGGGAACCGTCAGGCCGCGGCGTCCGGGGTCTTCCCGTCCTGCGCCTGCTGCGAGCGCGCGGCGAACATCCGGGTGATCCGGTTGACCACCTCGACGTTCGGGGCGGACGGGTTCTCCGGGCAGTAGGAGATCCTCAGGACGTTGCTGCCGGACTTGACGAGGAGTTCCACGCACTGGCCCTCCATGAAGACCGAGGACCGCTCGCCGGCCTTCGGAGCGGCCATCGGCGGCTTCTCGGGCAGGCCGTCACTGATGCCGTAGGCGACGTCGTACATCTTGTCGCCCCACTCCGGGCTGGGGCCCGCCATGAGCTGGAACTCCACCTGGGTCTTGCCGTCGTCGGCGTGGAAGCGCGAGTCGCCCCTCCCGACTATCTGCTCGCACAGGCTCACCTGTGCGGGCGGGACGCCGTCGCCGCCGCAGTCGCCCTTGGGCACCGCGGAAGGCGCCTTCTCCTGGGTCCAGCCGTCCGGCACGGCGTGCAGGTCGGGCATGACGGCCTTCACCTGGTCCAGGTTGGCCAGCGGCTTCGGACCGTCCGGGCCGGTGCCGAGGTAGAGACCGAGCCCGGTCAGCGTGCCGATCACACCGAGCACGACGACCCCGCCGGTCACCGCCCAGGCGCGGCTGCGCCGGGCGGACGTCCCCTGGACCGTTCCGGGGCTGTACGCGGGCCAGTTGGCGTCGCCGCCGCCCTGCCACGCCGGAGCCGCCTGGGGCATCGGAGCCCCGGCCATGGGCGGCGGCGCGGTCATGGCGACGGAGAGCCGGGCGCGCAGGTTGGCCGCCAGGCCCGGGTCGCCGGCGAGCAGTTGGCCCACCGCGAGCGCCAGGTCCCACTGGGCCTGCTGGTCGCCGGGACGGGCCTCCACCCGCCCGAGGGCGTGCGCCCACTGCGGCCACTGCCGCAGCGACTCCCGCACGCGCGCGAGCGCCTCGCCGCCGAGCGCGGCCCCTGCCGCGCCGACCGTGTGCGACGCGGTCTGCACCAGCGCCTCGACCACCATGGCGACGAGATCGGACCCGTCCCCCGCTGTCATCGAACCCCCCGATCGGAAAAGAAGACGGTGACACTCTGACACCAACCGAGCGATCATGCACAATTCCGCCCCGACGGAGACCGAACCGCAATGCCGCAGGCCGGGACAGGGCGCCGTCGCCCGAATATCGTCGCGGACGGTTACCCGGGACGGGCCGGCTCGTTCTCCAGCCGGAAGCCCCGCACGCCGAAGCCGCACCGCACCGCCGCACCACCCGCACCGCACAGCCACACCGCACAGCCACACCGCACCACCCGTACCCCCGCACCACCCCCACACCGCCTCCGCTCCGCCCCACCGCCGAAACCGACCGAGAAAAAACGATTCTGCTCCCCTGAAGACAGCCCGAGACGCCCCGAGACGCCCCGGAACACCCCGGGGAAGAGAACAGGAAGAGCCCATGAGCGAGCACGACTTGCCCGGCGCCCCGCAGGAGAACGCCTGCGCCGGCGACGAGTTGGCGCTGTACATCGACCTGGAGGCGGTCGCCTGCCCCGGCCTCCTCGTCTCCCTGCCCGCCCGGCTGCGCTACCGCCGGGAGGACCCCTACGCGGTGAGCCTCGACACCCACATCGACCTCGACGAGCCGATCACCTGGATCTTCGCCCGCGAACTCCTCGCCACCGGCCTCACCGGCTGGGCCGGCCTCGGCGACGTCACCGTCCACCGCGGCACCGGGCCCGCCGCCGCGACGCTCTTCATCGCGCTCAGCGCCGACGACACGACGGCCGTCCTGCGCGCGCCCGCCGCCCTCGTCCAGACCTTCCTCACCGCGACCGAGCACGTCGTGCCGTACGGCACCGAGACGGTCCACCTCGACGTCGACGACCTGATCCTGCGCCTGTTCGAGACCGAGGAGCCGCCGCTCATCTGACGGACCCCGCCGTCCGGATGCCGGAACGCCGGGTCCGCCGGGTCCCCCGCGAGGCAGGATGGCGGTCGAAAATCAACATTTTGTGGAAGGCGCTGCCGTCCACCGCCCTTCACCCGGAGCTCCCGCATGCCCAGACCCCCGTCCGCCACCACCACCAGGCCGCATCCGCTGCACGTGCTGAGGGCCACCGCCTTCGCCATCGCGGCCCTGCTCCTCCTGGTCGGGACCGGGGTCCTGCTGCACCAGCCGCTGCTCATCCCGCCGCTGGCCGCCAGCGCCGCGCTCGTCCACGGCGCGCCCGGGCTGCCGATCTCGCAGCCCCGCAACCTCGTCGGCGGCCAGCTGGTCTCCGCGCTGATCGGGTACGCCACGCTCGCCGTCACCGGCAGCAACGGGTGGGGCGCCGCGGTGGCCGCCGGGATCTCGCTCGGCGTGATGCTGCTCACGCACCTCTCGCACTCGCCGGCCGCCGCCACCGCCGTCATCGTGGTGCTCCAGGCGCCGCACCCGCTGCCGTTCCTGCCGCTGCTCGCGCTGGCCACCGTCCTGCTGGTCGCGATCGGCCTGCTCCCGGGCCGGATCGGCGGCCACCCGGTGCGCTACCCCGTCGCCTGGTGGGCCGTTCCCCGGTGAGCCGCCGGGCCCGGAGGGCGGGCCTCAGGCGCCCACGTACGCCGCGAGGTGCTCCCCGGTGACGGTGTGCCGCTTGGCCACCAGCTCGGCCGGGGTGCCCTCGAAGACGACCCGCCCGCCGTCGTGGCCGGCGCCCGGACCGAGGTCGACGATCCAGTCCGCGTGCGCCATGACCGCCTGGTGGTGCTCGACGACGATGACCGACTTGCCCGCGTCGACCAGGCGGTCGAGCAGGCCGAGCAGTTGCTCGACATCGGCCAGGTGCAGGCCGGTCGTCGGCTCGTCGAGGACGTAGACGCCGCCCTTGTCGCCCATGTGCGTCGCGAGCTTGAGGCGCTGGCGCTCGCCGCCGGACAGCGTGGTGAGCGGCTGGCCGAGGCTCAGGTAGCCGAGGCCGACGTCCACGAGCCGGCTCACGATCGCGTGCGCGGCCGGGATGCGGGCCTCGCCCTCGCGGAAGAACTCCTCGGCCTCGGTCACCGGCATCGCCAGCACCTCGCTGATGTCGCGCCCGCCGAGGCGGTACTCCAGCACCGACGCCTGGTAGCGCTTGCCCTCGCAGTCCTCGCAGACGCTCGCCACGCCGGCCATCATCGCCAGGTCCGTGTAGACCACGCCCGCGCCGTTGCAGGTCGGGCACGCGCCCTCGGAGTTGGCGCTGAACAGGGCCGGCTTCACGCCGTTGGCCTTGGCGAAGGCCTTGCGGACCGGTTCCAGCAGACCGGTGTACGTCGCCGGGTTGCTGCGCCGGGAGCCGCGGATCGCGCCCTGGTCGACGGAGATCACGCCCTCGCCCGGCGCCCCCGACGATCGTGGCAGCGAGCCGTGCACGAGCGAGCTCTTGCCGGAGCCGGCCACGCCCGTGACGACGGCGAGCACCCCGAGCGGGATGTCCACGTCGACGTTCCGCAGGTTGTGGGTGGAGGCGCCGCGGATCGCCAGCTTCCCGGTCGGCGTGCGCACCGTCTCCTTGACCCTCGCCCGGTCGTCGAGGTGGCGTCCGGTGATCGTGCCGCCCGCCCGCAGGCCCTCGACCGTCCCCTCGAAGCAGACCGTGCCGCCGCCGCTGCCCGCGCCCGGACCGAGGTCGACGACGTGGTCGGCGATCGCGATCGTCTCCGGCTTGTGCTCGACGACGAGCACCGTGTTGCCCTTGTCGCGCAGCCGCAGCAGCAGCCCGTTCATCCGCTGGATGTCGTGCGGGTGCAGGCCCACGGTGGGCTCGTCGAAGACGTACGTGACGTCGGTGAGCGAGGAGCCGAGGTGGCGGACCATCTTGACGCGCTGCGCCTCGCCACCGGACAGCGTCCCGGAGGGGCGGTCGAGCGAGAGGTAGCCGAGACCGATCTCGACGAACGAGTCGAGCGCCTCCCCGAGGCTCGTGAGCAGCGGCGCCACCGAGGGCTGGTCGAGCCCGCGCACCCACGCGGCCAGGTCGCTGATCTGCATGGCGCACGCGTCGGCGATGCTGGTCTTCCCGATCCTCGACGAGCGGGCCGCCTCGGTCAGCCGGGTGCCGTCGCAGTCGGGGCAGGTGCTGAAGGCGACCGCGCGGTCCACGAAGGCCCGGATGTGCGGCTGCATCGCCTCCTTGTCCTTGGCGAGGTAGGACTTCTGGATCCGCGGGATCAGGCCCTCGTAGGTCATGTTGATGCCCGCGATCTTCATCCGGACCGGCTCGCGGTACAGGAAGTCGTGCAGTTCCTTCTTCGTGTACTTGCGGATCGGCTTGTCCGGGTCGTAGAAGCCGGACTCGCTGTAGAGCCGGTAGTTCCAGCCGCCCGGCGTGTAGCCGGGGATGGTGAGCGCGCCCTCGGCGAGCGACTTGGCGTCGTCGAAGAGCTGGGCGAGGTCGATGTCGGAGACGCTCCCGCGGCCCTCGCAGTGCGGGCACATGCCGCCCGTGATGCTGAACGAACGGCGCTCCTTCACGGTCCTGCCGCCGCGCTCCACGGTGACGGCGCCGGCACCGCTGACCGAGGGGACGTTGAACGAGTACGCCTTGGGCGAGCCGATGTGCGGCTCGCCGAGCCGGCTGAACAGGATGCGCAGCATCGCGTTGGCGTCGGTCGCGGTGCCGACGGTGGAGCGCGGGTCGGCGCCCATCCGCTGCTGGTCGACGATGATCGCGGTGGTCAGCCCGTCGAGGACGTCGACGTCGGGGCGCGACAGCGACGGCATGAAGCCCTGGACGAAGGCGCTGTAGGTCTCGTTGATCAGCCGCTGCGACTCGGCGGCGATGGTGTCGAACACCAGCGAGCTCTTGCCCGAGCCGGAGACGCCGGTGAACACCGTCAGCCGGCGCTTGGGGATCTCGACGCTGACGTCCTTGAGGTTGTTCTCGCGCGCGCCGAGCACGCGGATCATGTCGTGGCTGTCGGCGTCGTGCGGCACCGGCGCGGGCGCGCCCGTCCTCTTGGCCATGGTCGTCGTCTCTCCGGTTCTGTGCGGGCGGGCCCGCCCGGTGCGGTCGTTCCATCCAACCGCACCGGGCGGGCGGGGGCGCGGCGCTCGGCTTCCCGAGCCGCGGCTACGCGAGCTCGTTGATGCGGATCAGGTTGCCCGCCGGGTCGCGGAAGGCGCAGTCGCGGACGCCGTAGGGCTGCTTCGTCGGCTCCTGGACGAGCTCGGCGCCGCCGGCCGCCAGTCGGTCGAAGACGCCGTCGAGGTCGGCGGAGGCGAGGGTGAGACGGGCGTAGGTGCCCTTGGCCATCATCTCGGTGACGGTGCGGCGCTCGTCCTCCGTGACGCCGGGGTCCATGGCCGGGGGCTCCAGGACGACGGACGTGCCGGGGGTGCCGGCCGGGCCGACGGTGATCCAGCGCATCCTGCCCTGGCCGACGTCGTTGCGGACCTCGAAGCCGAGCAGGTCGCGGTAGAACGCGAGGGAGGCGTCGGGGTCGGTGTGGGGGAGGAAGGTCCAGTGGATGCTGAGGTCGTTGGTCTCCATGTCCACGAGGCTAGGCGCGGGCCCTGGGCCGGGGCTTCTCGAATCCTGACCGGTCTCGCACGCACCTCGGCCGGAGCGGTAAGCGATCGGTAAGAGGCCGCTGCCTACGGTCGAAACACACACCCGCATGGGGGGACGGCCGGGTCCGCGCAGGGGACGGACCCGGCCGCGGGTGTGTACTCGTCGCGGACGGTTCACCCGTCGTGCGAGAGCGCGTCCGCGTCGCCGTTCGCCGGTCCCTCGCCCAGCTCCCGGGCCTCGCGCCGCACCCGCTCGGCGGGCGCGTCCAGCCCCGCCGCCTCGTACGCGCGCCCGAGCGCCCGCAGCGCCTCGGCGAGGAACGAGCGCCAGCCCCGGGCCCGCCAGAACAGGACGGACTCCTCCAGGTGCGCGACGGCCGCGTCGTGCCGCCCCTCCGCGAGGTCCAACTCGCCCAGGATGCCCAGGGCCTGGGCGAGGTGGTGGCCCAGCTCGAAGCGCCGCGCGATGGCCAGCGCCGCCTCCGCCGTCTCCCTCGCGCGGGCGTCGCCGGTCGCCGCGTGGAGCGTGGCCAGGTAGAGCAGGGAGAACGCCTCCGCGTAGCCGTCGCCGAGCGAGCGGGCCATCGCGAGCGAGCTCGTCAGCAGGTTGCGCCCGTGCTCGACGTCGCCGGCGCGGCCGTGGGCGGCGCCGAGGAACTGGATCGCGGTGGCCTCGAAGCGGACGTTGCCGATCATGCGCGCCAGGCGCAGCGTCTCGGTGAGGTGCTCGATGGTGCGGGCGAGGTCCGTCTCGCCGTGGGCGACGGCGATGATCTGGTGCGCCTTGGCCACCCCGCCGGGGTGGTCGTGGGCGGCGGCGAGGTCCAGTGCGCGGCGGGCGGCGTCCAGCGCGTCACGGGCGCGCCCCTGGGCGACCAGGCTCCAGGCGAGCAGGACGAGGGCGTCGGCGGCGCCGCGCGGCTCGCCGACCTGCTCGAACAGGTCGAGCAGCTGCCGCGCGCGGCCGTCCAGGGCGACCATCGTCTCGGTGCCGTCGGCGGGCGTCGCCCAGGTGGTGACCTCGACCAGGCCGCGGGTGAGCACGGCCGTGCCGACGAGGTCGCCGGCCGCCTTGCAGGCCTGGAGGACGACGAGGTTGGTGGTGCGCCAGTCGTCGTAGAGGCCGCGGACGTCGCAGTACTTCTCCTGGCAG
This sequence comes from Kitasatospora sp. NPDC059722, assembly GCF_042733235.1. NCBI lineage: Bacteria > Bacillati > Actinomycetota > Actinomycetes > Kitasatosporales > Streptomycetaceae > Kitasatospora > Kitasatospora sp. NPDC059722. The sequence goes on along the minus strand of NZ_JBHWGD010000091.1, from coordinate 11,997 downwards.
GCGGCGAGGTCCCAGGCGGTCGGGACGAGGCGCAGCGCGGCGGCCTGGCGGGCGCAGGCGTTGAGGGCGGGCTGCTCGACGTCGAACCAGGCGAGCGGGTCGTCGAGCAGCCGGGCGGCGGGGCCGTCGGGCAGCGGGCGGCGCGGGGCGGGGCCGTGGATGGCGGCGAAGCAGGGGCCCGGTACCTGGTCGGCGGCCTGTTCGGCGAGCCAGAGCCAGGCGCCGAAGGCCCGTTCGAGGGCGTCGGCGCGGTCGGCGGGGGTGTCGGTGGCGTGGGCGTGCTCGCGGGCGTAGAGCCGGACGAGGTCGTGGAAGCGGTAGCGCAGGTGGGGTTCGGTGCCGGTCTCCTGGAGGAGCTGGGCGTCGATGAGCTCCTCCAGCTGCCGCTCGGCCTCCTCCAGCGGGACGTCGGCGAGCGCGGCGGCGGCCCAGGGGGCGAAGTCGGCCGCGTCGAGCAGGCCGAGCAGGCGGAAGGTGCGGCGGGTCGGCTCGGACAGCCGGGTGTAGCCGACGGCGAAGCCCGCGCGAACGGCGAGGTCGCCGGCCGCGAGCTCGTCGAGGCGGCGGCGCTCGTCGCGCAGCAGCTCGGCGAGGCGGGCGAGGCTCCAGCGCGGGCGCGCGGCCAGGCGGGCGCCGGCGATGCGGACGGCGAGCGGCATGCCGCCGCACAGGTCGGCGATCTGGCCGGCGGCGACGGGTTCGGCGGCGACCCTGGCGTCGCCGACGATGTGGCGCAGCAGCGTCTCGGCGTGGGCGGGGCCGAACCCGCCGAGGTCGACGAGCCGGGCGCCGGGCAGGGCGGTGAGGACGGCGCGGCTGGTGACGAGGGCGTTGCTGTGCTGCTGTTCGGTGGTGCTTCCGGGCAGCAGGGGCCTGAGCTGGGCCTCCCCGGCGGCGTTGTCCAGGACGACGAGCACCCGGCGGCCGGCGAGCAGGGTGCGGTAGAGGGCGGCGCGTTCGTCGAGGGACTCGGGGATCTCCCGGGCGTCGGCGCCGAGGGCGCGCAGGAAGGCGGCGAGGACGCGGGCCGGGTCGGCCGGTTCGTCGTCGGCTCCGCGCAGGTCGGCGTAGAGCCGGCCGTCGGGGTAGTCGGCGGCGGCGCGGTGGGCGGCGTGGACGGCCAGGGCGGTCTTGCCGATGCCGCCCATGCCCGAGACCACCGGCACGCGGCCGTCGGCGAGGGAGGTGAGGACGAACCGCAGGTGCTCCTCGCGGCCGGTGAAGTCCGGGAGGTCGGACGGGAGTTGGCTCGGTGCGTGGACCGGTCGGGCGCCGTCGTGGTCGCGGGCCAGCAGGGCGAGGAAGACGCTCTGGACCTGCTCGCCCGGCTCGATCCCGAGCTCCTCGGCCAGCCGCCGGCGCAGCGTCTGGAAGCGGCGCAGCGCCTCGGCGGGGCGGCCGTCGGCGGCGAGCAGTTCGAGGAGGGCGGCCTGCACGGGCTCGTCGAAGGGGTACTCCTCGGCGAGCGCCGTCACGGCCGGGAGGGCGCAGCCGGGGGCGGCGGTCCCGGCGAGGGCGAGGGCGGTGGAGCGGACGGCCTCCTCGACCGCCGTCACCAGCGGGTCCTCGCGGTTGACCCGGTCCAGCCCGGCCAGCACCGGGCCGCGGCGCAGGTCGAGCGCGGCGGCCCGGTCCCCGTCGGCGGCCAGCAGCCGGAAGCGCCCGAGGTCGACGGCCTCCGGGCGGACGGCGAGCCGGTAGCCCTCGCCGTCGGAGTCCAGCACCACGGCGTCGTCCCCGAAGGTCCCGAGCCACCCGCGCAGCCGGGACACCCCGGTGTGCACGGCGCCGCGCCCGACCCGGTCGGCCTGCCCGGCCCACACGAGCTCCAGCAGCCGCCCGGCCGACAGCCGCTCGCCCTCGGCGAGCAGCAGCGCCCCCAGCAGCCCGCGCAGCACCCCCGCCCGGGGCAGCGCCTGCGGCTCCGCGTCCACGGCGACCACCAGCGGACCCAGCACCCCGAACGTCATGCCCATCGGCTCCAGCCCCTCACGCTCACGCCCCGTGCAGCCCCCGCCCACGTGATCATGACACTGGTGCGGACACCGAGCAACGGGCCCGGCCACCGTATCGGCCCGGCCGGTTCAGAGGCAGGTCCAGCAGTACAGCCGCTCGTCGGCCGCCCGGGCGCGCCGCGCGAGCCCGACCAGTTCGCCGACCACCGGGCACAGGCTCTCGGCGGAGGCGCCGTGCAGTTCCTCCGCCTGCGCCCAGCGGGCGGCGACCGCCGGGACGTCGGCGTCCGGCACCGCGGCGAGGGTGTCGCGGGTGTCGGTGTCGAGCTGGAACACCCACGGGCCCGTCATCCACGGATCGTCCTCGTCCACGGGCCCCTCCGGTCCGGGCGGCGGAGTGGTCGGCCACACCGGTGCATCGCCCACGAGGTCGACGGCCCACGGCACTTGGCGGACGGCGGCGACCAGCTGCCCCAGCACGACGACCGGATCCAGCCCCTTGGCCTCGACCCCGTCGAAGGCCGGTCGCGGCCCAAGGAGCGGCGATCCCCCGTCGGCCGCCTCCAGCACCCGCCGGACCACCGCCGCGTCCGCCGCACGGAAGTAGTCGGTCAACACACCCATCGTCCTCGCCCCCCGCGACGTCTTGCGCTCCGCAGGGAAGTAGACCAGACCCCACCGACAGCCCTACCGGGGATCCTGCCGCTCCTCGGAGAAACCGGCCGGGACGGGCGTGGCCGCGCGCCACAGCAGGCCCGGGTCAAGCGCGTACTCGGTGGAGTGCGCCAGCGGATGGAGCCGCCGGTGGCCGGGGACGGGAATCTCGGTCAACCGGCCATCCCGGATCATCCAGAGCCCGAAGCAGTCGTCCTCCTCGTCACGGATCAGCACCTGGACGCTCTCCGGCGCCTTCCACGGCAGCGACTCCAAGTGACGCAGCAACCCCGTCCGCTGCCCCATCCGGTCGAACTCGGCGACCCACGCCTCGACAGAAGGTGGGCAGCGGCGCGAAGCAGCCGCACCAACTGCGGGAGTCGTCCGGCCGACACAGCGGCGCCATCGCCTCGCCGTCCCACGGGGCCAGCACGAGGACCTGCGCGATTCTGGTCATGCGGCAGTATCGGCGCACAACACACCTGCGGAGCAACCGAATTCGAGCGGAAGCGGGGGACGAAGCACAGGAAGTCGGCCCGCCCGACTTCCCGCGCTCATGGGCTTCGTCGGCTTCCCAGCCCCTCGCCAACCGTGCAGGAGGTGAGGGGCTGGGCGCTGCATTCAGGAACGGGCCTGCTCGATCGCCTCGAAGATGTCCGCGTCGGTCTCCTGCTGCCAGGACGGCAGGTCGACCCAGTCGGCGACATAGCCCGGCTTCGGGTTCTCAATGTGCTTGTGGATCTGGGCGATCCAGCAAGTCGCGACGAAACGGCCCTTCTGCTCCCGGGTCAGCTTGGACGTGTTCCCGCCGCTCACGCTGATGAAGTCACGGACCTGGCCGAACACGGCGGCGGCGCACTCGCGCTCCCACTCGGGGGTCTCGTCCCACGGGGCGACGTAACCGGCCTTCGGTTCGCCCGGGTAGTGCTTGGACACGCCCGCGATCCACGCCTCGCGGAAGATTCGTCCGTCAGCCGACATGCGTCACTCCTTCGTCAGACGGCGCCGTCAAGCGCCGAGATCTGCTGATGCAGTGCTGAAGCCCGCCTATCGGCCATGAGCGGGAGGAGGCGGCGCCAAGACGCGCTTGCGCGCCTGGCGGGCGTTTCCCTCGGCCAGGTAGGCGTTCCAGGCGCCGGTGTCGGTGGGTGCGGGCCTCACGTTGTGCGCACCACGGGGCGGAGGAGGTCGAGGACGTGAGTCCAGTCGTAATTGTCGTGGCCGCCACCGGACTTGGGCTTGTGGGGCACATAGTTGCCGAGCAGGACGCCCATAGACCCCAGCCGGCCCAGGCTCTCCGCGTACGCCGGGTGGGCGGCCTGGGCAGAGTTGACGTACGGCTGCACGGCCACGGGGATCCCTAGCCCGTACGCCTCGCACAGAATGCCGAGCGCGAGCGTGTCGGAGATGCCGGCGGCCCACTTGTTGATCGTGTTGAACGTGGCGGGGGCCACCGCGATGGCATCGGCCGGCGGCAGCGGCTGCGGGACGCTCGGCGTGCGCCACGCGGAGCGGACCGGGTAGCCGGTCTGGGCTTCGATAGCTTCCCGGTCTATGAAGCCGAGCCCGTTAGGGGTCGCGATCACTCCCACTCCCCAACCCTCGACATGGGCAGCGGTGATCAGCTCGCCGACCCCGTCGGCGATGCCCGAGGCGCACACGACGATGTAGAGGAACGGCTCGCGGTGCTCGACCACTTCACGCCCCCGGGTCCGTGGTGGCCATCAGGCTCGACGGCTTTCGTCGGTCTTCAGCCCGTCGATCGGCACCCACTCGTGTTCCAGGATCGAGTAGGTGATCGAGTCGCGCCATGCGCCGTGGACAAAGACGTGATCACGGATTCGGCCGTCCTCCGTCATCCCGGCGCGCAGCAGGGTGCGGGCAGAGGCCTCGTTGAGGGGCGCGCGGGCCGCCCAGATGCGGTGCAGGCCGAGGACGTTGAAGCCGAGGGCGCACAGCAGGTGGACGGTCTCGGTGCCGAGGCCCTTGCCCCACTCGGCAGGGTGGAGGGCGAAGCCGATGGTGGCGGCCTGCTGCGGCTCGGTCGCAAGACGCGCGTAGCCGATCAGCCGGTGCTCGTCGCGATGGGTGACGGCGAGGCAGTACTCGATGCGTGGGACGGCGCTCGCCGAGTCGATGGACCTGGTGGTGATCGCCTCGACCTGGTCACGGGTGCGGGGTTCGAAACTGAGGTGCTTGGTGGACTCGGGGTCTCCGTAGATGGCCAAGAGGTCGTCGGTGTCGCCGGGTTCGACTTCGCGCAGTGCCAGACGAGGGCCGGCCAGATGGAGTGGGGTCATGGCTGCGGAGCCTAGCCGCCGGTTCACCGGACGAGGACCGAGGTCGGGGTGGCGGTGAATGCCTCGATCTCTTGCCTCAGGTCGACGCCGACGATGCCGTTTCGGCGGGCACCGGCGTTCAGCGCGGCGTGGGCTCGCTGAGCACTACTGACGATGCCGAAGTTCCGTTGCTCGATGGGGAGGTCGAGCACTGGGCGCACAGCCTCGGCTGCGCCCTCGACTTCACCGCGGGCGATGCGGGCGAGGGCGAGGTCGGTCTGCGCGCCGGCCTCGTCGCCGAATGCCCACTCCTCCTCGGAAGCGTCCTGGTAGGCGGCGACGGCGGTTACGGACTGGGTCTCGCCGAGGACGGCGTCCTCGCCGAGTTGCACGGTGGCCTCGGCGACGTAGTAGAGCTGGCGGGGCACCGGAAAGGTCATGATGCCGCCGAAGTCGTCGAGATCGTCAAGTTCGACGGCATCGCGGGCGTTCTCGGCCTGCCGGATGGCGGTGCGGGTGGCCTCGCCGTCTCCGAGGAGGGAATGGGCGCGGGCGGAGAGACAGGCCAGCCAGATACTGGTGGTGCCGCGAACGTCGCCCGCCGCGTTCTGACCGAGGGCGGCGTAGTCGACGGCCTCGCCGGGACGACCCGCCCAGTAGGAGATGAGCGACTGGAGCGAGCGGACCCAGGCGCGCATGGCGTGGTGATCGGCGTTGTCGGCGCACACGAAGGCGGTGCGAGCCTGCATCATCGCGGCGCTCGGGTTGCCCAGGTCGTGGCTGGCCTTGGCCAGCATGCCGGAGGTGATACTGGCCAGCAGGTACAGCTCGCGGGCCTGCGCGGGCTTGGCCCGGCCGTGCTCGAGGAGTTGGAAGGTGAGGTCCTGGACCTCGACCAGATCTCCGAGCAGGGCCGGCAGTGCCAGCTTCGGGTACGCGACGGTAAGGCGCCGCACCTCGTCGTGGATCTGCCCCAGGGTCTCCGGGCCGATGCTGCTGCCCTCCGCCATCGCGGCGAACCGAAGTGCACGACGAGCCGCCATCACGACCTGCCTTTCCATTTCCGTGGTGCCCGCATCGGAGCGGGTCTCGCTGTTGGGCGGGCCTCCGGCAAGTGGCGCCGTTGCCTTCTCGGGCGGGAGGCAGGCAGGCCCCAGTCGTGACGGCGGGACGGCGAGGGTGCCGGCGGTTGCGGGCGCGACCGCAGAGCCGGTTGGTGCGGGAGCGAGGAGCTGGTCGACACAGACGCCGAACATGGCCTCCAGCACTCGGCATTGGTCCGGGTAGGGGCGAGTTTTCACCGCGCCTCCGTACCAGCGCTCGAACTGCCGCTTGGAGACCGACAGGCCACGAAGTCTGGGGTCGTTCTCCTGCTCGGCGACCGAGTTCGCCATCGCCTCGAACCGGAGTCGGAAGGTCTCATAGACCTGCCAGTGTCGTTGCAGCGTCAAGACCCGTAAGAGTGTCGGGGTTTCAGCCACTGCGGATCCTCTCCGTCCCCATTCGTCTGTTCTGACGATAGCCGTGGCCAGTGGACCGGAAACCCCGTTCGGAGGTGCGACAGGGTGAGATGACGGCAGCCATGACGGTGGTCATGACGCATGACGTCGTCGGCCACGTAGCGAGCCCCCGGTGATGACGTCGTCATGGCGGTGGCGACGTCGTATCCATGCCTACCTGGTGGCCAACATGCTGAACTCGACTTCGCATTCCGTGTGCAGTCGACGGCGAAGCGTGACGTTTGGTGGCTTGCCGTGTCAGCCGCAAGCCCGGTCCAGGGCCAGGAGAAGGAACCGATGTACGACACCACGGCTGGACACACTGCGGAGAACCGTCGCCTGGCGGATAACGGGATGAGCGCGACCGCCGAAGACGGCCCCGCCGCTCGCGCCAGGCGGCGTCCGGGGCTGACGATCCGCACGTTCAGGGTTGCTCAGGATGGCACTCGCTATGACGACTCCGGCGTGATCACCGCAAACCCGGATCCAGACGAATACGTCGCTCGGATCGAGATCTGGCCTGACTGCGCCTGCCCGCAGCATCGGGCCGGCACCTCCGGCTCGGCGCGGCTGCCCGTCTCGTAGGCAGCAGGACCGTGTTCGAGCCCGACTGCGGGACCTATGTCGTCAGAGTCTGGACCGCCTGTGCTGTGTCCGCAGCAGCCTTGTTCCACCTGGCCGCCATCGCCGTGCTCCTGGCCATGCGCACCCACTGAACTCCCGCCCGTGCCGCTGAGTAAGCGGCACGGGCGGGCTCCCACATCGCCAAGCCGAGAAGAGTTCTGTCATGTCCACCCCGCAGCCTCAGCCGCCTCCGCCGAAGCCGGACAGCCAGCCGTCGCCCCGGCCGCCGGAGCGGTAGCCAACTGACGTTCGTGATCAATCCATCGATAGCAAGGGAGAACCCCATGGGTTGGGGAACCGACAAGAGCAGTGGCGGCAAGCACGGGGGCAAGAAGGACCCCGGCACGGACAAGCCGTCCCCGGACGGCTCGCGGCCGGCACCCGCTCCGAAGCACAAGAAGGACGACGAGAAGAAGTGACGAACTTCGTGCATCGACCGGAGCAGGCCGTCGTTCGCGGGCTGCTCCGGGGCGTCGAAGATGAACTCGGCGGGGCCGTTCCTCCTGAGTGGCGGGAAGCGATCAAGGCCGTGCCCCGGCATCGGTTCCTTCCGGAACGAATCTGGCTGGAGGACGGGGAGGGCGGCTACGCGGCCTGTGAGCTCCGCCAGGATCCCGACCGGTGGTTCACGGCGGCGTATTCCGATGTTCCCGTCGTGACCCAGGTCAACGATGGAGCGGAGCCGGACGATCCGGACGATGTCTGGCCGTCTTCGTCCGCCTCGGCGCCGTCGATCGTGGTCAGGATGCTTCGTGACCTTGAGGTCAGGCCCGAGATGAGTGTCCTGGAGGTTGGGACCGGGACCGGGTGGAATGCCGCTTTGCTGGCGCACCGGCTCGGGACTGGCCGTGTGTCCTCGGTGGAGGTCGATCACGAGGTGGCCAGGCACGCCTGCGCCTCGCTGAATGCGGCGGGCTTGGCCGTCGACGTCCTCTGCGGGGACGGGGCTCGCGGGTGGAGGCTCCGACAGCCGTTCGACCGGGTCATCTCGACCTGCTCGGTGCGCCGAGTGCCGACGGCTTGGATCGAGCAGACCGCGCCCGGCGGCATCATCCTCACACCCTGGGACAACCCCATGCTCTGTTGGGGGCTGCTCAAGCTCACGGTGGCAAACGGTCGGGCGTGCGGGCGGTTCAGTCCGCACTCCGCCTTCATGCTGATGCGCGGGCAGCGTCGCGACCTGCGCATCTTCCGTGACGTTGTCCGCGACGACCACGTGCCCGACGAGTCCCGTACCTCGCTGGAGCCCGACCGTGTGGCCGGGGACGACTGGGAGGCTCGCTTCGCGCTCGGGCTGAAACTGGGCGACGTCTGGACGGCCTGGGATCACACCCGGCTCTGGGTGGCGACCACGGACGCCCTGTCCTGGGCGGCGGTGGATCCCTTCGAGGTCTGGCAGTACGGGCCCCGCCGCCTCTGGCACGAGGTCGAGGCCGCGTACCGGTGGTGGGAGCAGCACGGCCAACCGGGGCCGGATCGCTTCGGGTTGACGGTCACCGGGCCCGACCAGTGGGTCTGGCTGGACCGGCCGACGAATCCGGTTCGGGCCCTGCCATAGCTGACGCGGTCAGTGCGCCTCCAGGTTGCAAGTCATCCGTTCCAGGACGCTCACCGCCGTGCGGTACTCGTCCGGCGTGATTCCGGTCGTGGAGAGTTCGCGGAACGTGGCGACCCGCTCCTCGACGGCGGCGAGCCGGTCGCGGCCCGACGGGGTGAGGGTGAGGCGGCCGGGGGCCGGGCGGGTCGTCCAGCCGTCGGCGAGGACGGCCTCGATGGCGGCCGCCCTCGCCGGGGCGTCGGCGTTCGCGGCGAGGACGGTGTGGACGTTCGCGTCCAGCGCCTCCGAGTTGTCCCGGACGACGTTGAGCACCTGCCACGCCGTCCGGGTGAGGCCGAAGTCGGCGAGCATGGCGTTCATGTGGGCGGTCAGCGCCTTGTCGGTGCGGTTCAGCCAGTAGCCGATGGGCTTCATGGTGTGGGTCACTCCCCCGGTGCGGTGAAGGCGGACGCGTTCTCGACGGCCCACTGGCGGAAGGTCCTGGCGGGCGTGCCGAGCAGGGTCTCGGTGGTGTCGGCGATGGTGGCGGGGCGCACGGAGGCCTCGGCCCAGAAGGCGAGCAGCGAGCCGATCAGCGGGGCGGGCATGAAGCGGCTCATCTGTTCCTCGGCCTTGGTGCGAGAGATGGTCTCGACGGTGATCCGGCGGTCCAGCACCTCGGACAGGACGGCGAGTTGCTCGCGGAAGGTCAGCGCCTGGGCGCCGGTGAGGGTGACGGCGTGGCCACGCAGGACGGTGCCGGTCAGCGCCTCGACCGCGACGTCGGCGATGTCCTCGGGGTGGATCGGCGCCAACGACGCCTCGGGGTAGGCGAGTTCGACCGGCAGGCCGCGGCCGATCGGGTGCGCCCAGGCGAACGCGTTGGTGGCGAAGGCGTCCGGGCGCAGGAACGTGCAGGCCAGGCCGCTCGCGGCGAGGGCGCGCTCGACGCCGAGGTTGTGCGAGCCGAGCGGGTCGGTCGCGGCGCCGGGCGCGAGGACCGACGAGGACGAGAGCAGCACGACGTGCTCGACGCCGGCCCCGCGGGCGGCCTCGGTGAAGGCGTCGATGCCGGCGGGTTCGGGGTAGAGGAAGACCTGGCGCACGCCGTCGAGCGCGGCGGCGAAGGTCTCCGGCCGGCCGAGGACGAGCTCGGCGGTGTCGACGCCGGCCGGGACGGACAGGTCGGCGGGCCGGGCGCTGGCGGCGCGGACCGGCAGGCCGGCAGCGTGCAGGCGGTCGAGGACGGCGCGGGCGACCTTGCCGCGGGCGCCGGTGACGAGGACGGTCATGGGTGGTTCCCCCATTACATGATGATGCACAGCTCCTTGCTGCGGCACATATGTATGCTTGCATGCATGCATTTGCGCGTCAACATGTGGCTGCTGCTGAGCATGGACCTTAGGATGGCCGCCATGACGACGAACGAGCCGGACCACCGCACGGCCGAGGACCTCCTGAACGCCGTGGGCCCGGCCTTCGGCAAACTGCGCCGCACCTCGCTCCTGGAGGTCGAGAACCCCATCTCGGCCAAGGACCTGAGCCGCACCCTGGTCCTCAACCTCGTCGAGCAGCACACCCGCGACGCCGCGGCCGAGATCACCGTCGGCGCGGTCGCCGAACTCCTCGGCGTGGACCCGTCCGTCGCGAGCCGCATGGTCGGCGACAGCATCAAGGCGGGCTACCTGACCCGCGCCGCCTCGCAGCAGGACGGCCGCCGCACGGTCCTCCACCTCAGCCCGGCCGGCACCGAGCTGATCGCCCGGCTGCGCCGCCACCAGCGCGACGCGTACGACTACATCACCGCCGACTGGGCCGAGCGCGACCGGCTCGAATTCGCCCGGCTGATGCTCAAGTACGTCGACTCCCTCGACCGGCTGGCCGAGCGGAAGGTCACTGGGTAGCGCGCCCCGAGGGCAGCAGCTCGGCGATGTCGCGCGGGAGGACGGCGGCCAGCTTGTCCATCAGGTCCGGCGCGAGCGCCGCGTCCAGGACCTCCAGGACGGCGGCGGCCTCGCGGATGCCGCCGTCCTCTCCGGTGCCGGCCCGGCCGGCGATCCGGCCGGCGAAGACGGGCAGGCCGAAGCGCTCCCCGGAGGCGTGGGCGCGGCCCTCCTCGTCGGCCTCCCGGGCCGCCTCCCGAACGGCGGCGGCGAGCTCGGGCGGCAGCTGGGCGGCCACGTGCACGGCGAGCCCGGAGGGCAGGCGCTCGCCGAGGGTGAGCAGGACGGCCTTGGTGGCGCGCTCGGCGGCGGCCCGGTCGGGGAGCCCGGCGAGGTCCCGGACGGTGGCGATGATCTCGTCGTACTTCATGGCCGAGTCCCCTTCCGCAGGCGGGCGAGGCCCCCTCTGTGAGGCTACGCCGCCGGGCCAGAGCCCGCTACGACGGGACGACGGGCAGGCGGCGCTTGTGCTCGGTGCGGCGGTAGTGGCCGACCACCGTGCGGAACACCTCCTCGCTGACCGGGCGCCCCTCCAGGAAGTCGTCCAGGGCGTCGTAGCCGACGCCGAGGGCGTCCTCGTCGGGCTTGCCGGGCGCGAGCGTCTCCAGGTCGGCGGTGGGCACCTTGTGGACGAGCTCCGCCGGTGCGCCCAGCAGCTCGGCCAGTTCCCGGACCTGACGCTTCGTCAGGCCGGACAGCGGCATGATGTCGGCCGCGCCGTCGCCGAACTTGGTGAAGAAGCCGGTGACGGCCTCCGCCGCGTGGTCCGTGCCGATCACGACCCCGTCGGACGCGCCGGCGGCGGCGTACTGGGCGATCATCCGCTGCCGGGCCTTGGTGTTGCCGCGGACGAAGTCCTCGTGGGCGCGGTCCCGGAAGGTCAGGCCGGCCGCCGCCAGGGCGTCCATCGCGCCGTCCGTGGCCGGCTTGATGTCCACGGTGAGGACCCGGTCGGGCCGGATGAAGTCCAGCGCGAGCTGGGCGTCCGCCTCGTCGGCCTGCACGCCGTGGGGCAGCCGCATCGCCCAGAACGACGCCTCGTGGCCCTCGGCGCGCAGCCGCTCGGCGGCGAGCTGGCACAGCCGTCCGGTGGTCGTGGAGTCCACACCGCCGCTGATGCCGAGGACGAGCGTGCGGGCGCCGGCCGCGCGCACCTGCTCCGCGAGGAAGGCGACCCGGCGCTCGGCCTCCTGCTCGGCGCTCGGGACGGGGGCGACGCCCAGGGCGCGGGCGATCTCCCGCTGGACGTCGGCGGGCAGGGGTTCGGACATGATGGGACTCCTCGGACCTCGGACGTGCTTCCGGGAGCCAGCTTGATCGCCACGGCGGCCGCCGCCAAGGGATTCCACCTCGATGGAATACGGGTCACAGCGGCCGGGCGGCGGAACACGGGCCACAGCGGCCCGGCGGCCTCAGAGGGCGTTCGATACTGATTTAGGCTTCCGCAGGCGATTTCGGGCGGAGGTATTGCCCGACTTTGTCGGGGCTGGCGGTCAGGCGAGTGGT
>NZ_JBHWGD010000090.1:0-26748 GCF_042733235.1 Kitasatospora sp. NPDC059722 | reverse complement strand
TTCTCTATGTCTTTTTTTTTTTGTTGTGGGGGGTGTTTGTTTTTTTTTTCCGCGCGGGGGGGGGCCCCGCCCCCCCGCAGTCCGGGCGGGCCACACACACCCCGAACGGGCGGTCGGGGATCCGCTGCCCGGTTCCCCGGCCGCCTCCCCCTCCCGGGAGACGGGCCTCCCGGCAGGCGGGCTTCCCGGCAGGCGGGCTTCGTGGCAGGCAGGCGGAACCGCCGCCACCACGGCGCGCGTGGAGTCCTCCGGCGGCCTCGGCCGGGACCGGCCCGGACACCGCGCCGGGCGGCACGGACGCCGGCGGCTATCGTGCACGGGTGCACGAGGCGGTCCGGGACCCCGGGCCCGGCGTGAGGGGAGTTCCAGGTGATCGGACGGGCGCTCAACGGGCGTTACGAACTCGTCGAGATACTCGGCGTCGGCGGCATGGCCACCGTCTGGCGCGGGGTGGACCGCGTGCTGGGACGCCAGGTGGCCGTCAAGGTCCTCAACGGGGGCCTCGCCGACGACCCGCGCTTCGCCGAGCGGTTCTCCCGGGAGGCGCAGCACGCCGCGATGCTGGTGCACCCGAAGGTCGTCATGGTCTTCGACTCGGGCATGGACCAGGGTTCGCCGTACATCGTCATGGAGCTGGTGAACGGGCGCTCGCTGGCGGCCGTCCTCGCCCAGCAGCCGCAGCTGCCGGTGGAGCGCGCCGTGGGCATCGCGGCGGCGGTGTGCGAGGCGCTCGCGGTCGCGCACGCGGCCGGGCTGGTGCACCGGGACATCAAGCCGGGCAACATCATGATCACCGACGACGGCGGGGTGAAGGTCGTCGACTTCGGCATCGCCCGGGCCGGCTCCTCCAACAACCTGACCCAGACCGCCACGGTGCTCGGGACGGCCGCGTACCTGTCGCCCGAGCAGGCCACCGCCTCCGCGCTGGACGGCCGCACCGACCTCTACGCGGTCGGCTGCGTGCTGACCGAGATGCTGACCGGCGGGACGCCGTTCACCGCCGAGACCCCGGTGGCGATCGCGTTCAAGCACGTCAGCGAGCAGCCGCTGCCGCCGTCCGCGCGCCGTCCCGGGCTGCCGCCCGCGCTGGACGCCGTGGTGCTGCGGCTGCTCGCCAAGAACCCGGCCGACCGTCCGGCGGACGCCACCGCGGCGCGGGCCGAGCTCCTCGCCACCGTCCCCGGGCTGGCCGTGGGCGACCCGACGGCGGAGCTGCTCGCCACCGCCGCGCCCACCCAGATGCTGCCGCCGCTCCCGTCGAACCAGCAGCACACCACCGTGCTCCCGCCCCAGGCCCCCGCTGCCACCTCCCTGATGGCGCCGGTCCCGATGGCGCCCCCGGCGCCCGCCAGGCCCGCGCGCAGCCGCAAACCGCTCGTCCTGGGCGCCCTCGGCGTGGCCGGCCTGGCCGGGGTCACCGCCATCGCCCTCACAGCCTTCGACACGCCGCCGGGCAACGCGGCCGCCAAGAAGCCGGCCGCCGCCGCACCCGCGACCCAGGCGCCCGCGCCGGCCACGACCGCCCCGGGCCCGAGCGCCGCGCCCACCACCGTGCCCGGTCTGCCCGCCCCCACCCCGACCGTCCCGCGCAACCAGCCGCCGGCCGTGCAGTTGAACGCGCTGCGCCAGGCCGTCGCCCAGACCCAGGTGGGTGGGAAGGACCGCGGCGGTCAGGTGGAGCTCCTGCGCATCCTGGACGATGCCTCGGCGCGCCTCAACGAGGGCAGCCCCGACGACGCGGCCCAGGACCTGAAGGACGCCCAGAAGGTGGTCCGCGACATGAGCAAGCGGCACGCCATCGACGGCCCGACCACCAAGGACTGGAACGCCCGCCTCGGCGCGCTCTTCACCGCCCTCCACACGCAGGCGGACAACCAGAACGACTGAGGCGACGGCTCTGCGGGCGGTGGTGCTGCTCGGCCTGGTGGTTTTGTTCGTTGGTCCTGCCGGTCCTGCCGGTCAGGAGAGGTCCAGGCGGTCGCCGAGCCCCGCCGCCGTGAAAGCGGCCTCCAGCGCCTCGCGCCCCTCGGTGAAGTGCCCCCAGCTGTCGAAGTGCGCCGGCACGACGCGCCGGGCGCCGAGCAGGACGGCGGCCTCGGCGGCCTGCGCGCTGTCCAGGGTGAGCAGTGCGCCGTCGAAGCGCCGGGTGCGGGCGGCGCCGGCGAACAGGACCGCCGTGTCGACCGGGCCGAAGCGGTCGGCGATCTCCTTGACCAGCGGCAGCGAGGCGTTGTCGCCGCTGACGTAGACGGTCGGCAGGTCGGGGGCGGTCAGCACGAAGCCGATCACCTGGCCGATCACCGGTTCGCAGCCCTCGGGCCCGTGCAGGGCGGGCGCGGCGGTGACGGTGACGGTGCCGCCGTCCGGGCGGGTCAACTCCACCGAGTCCCAGGGGGCGAGGCCGCGCGCGGTGCCGCCGAGCCGCCCGGCGCCGCTGGTGGTGGTGAGCACGAGCGGGACGGTCGGCAGCAGGGCGCGGCCGGAGGCGTCCAGGTTGTCCGGGTGCTCGTCGTGGGAGAGCAGGACGGCGTCGACCGGGCCGAGGTCGGCGGGGGTGGTGGCGGAGGGCGCGGTCTTGGTGAGCGCGTAGCCGCTGCCGGTCGGGTAGTCGCCGGGCCCGTCGAAGGTCGGGTCGGTGAGGAAGCGCAGGCCGCCGAACTCGATGAGCGTGGTCGGGCCGCCGAAGGCGCGGATGGTCGCCATGCTGGGTTCACCTCACGGGTAACTGCGGAATTTGACGTGATGAAACCTAACTGGCCATCACGGAAGAGCGCAAGGTTTAGCATGAGAACCGTGAGCGTCATGAAAGCCCCGGGCGAGACCGCCACCGCCCCTCCACCACCTGCCGCGGGCGCGGACCGGTACGTCGCCCTCGACTTCGCCAACAGCGAGCTCGTGCTGCCCGCCGGCCGCCTCGACCTGCTGGCCACCCCGGCCGCCGCCACTCAGTGGCTGGTCGAACGGGGGCTGGCCGGCGCTGACGCGGTGCTCCACGAGCCCTGCGCAGGACGGCTGCGCGAACTGCGCACTCATCTGCGGACCCTCCTCGCGGCGCGCAGCGGGGGGACGGTGCCGGCGCCCGAGGCCGTCGACGCGGTCAACGCGGCGCTGACCGCCACCCCCGTGGCCGCACTGCTGCACTGGGACGGAGAGGGCGGGCCATACCGTGCCGCGGTCCATCCGGCCGACCGGATCGCCGACCACGCCATGGCCGCGATCGCCGCCGACGCGGCGGACCTGCTCACCGGCCCGGACGCCGAACGCCTCGCCCCCTGCGGAGCGAGCCCGTGCACCCGCTTCCTGGTGCGTACCCACGCCGCCCGGCACTGGTGCTCGGTGCGCTGCGGCGACCGGGTGCGCGCGGCCCGGGCCTACGCCCGCCGCAGCCAGGCGAAGCAACCCGGATGACTGGAGCGCCAGTGAACGACCAGGGCCACAATGGGCGCATGCTGACCATCGGATCCCTCGTCCTCGGCGTCTCCGACATGGCCCGCGCCGTCGCGTTCTGGACGGCCGCCCTTGACTACGTGCCGCGCGGCGGCCTGGTCGAGGACGACTGGACGGTCCTCGAACCCGCAGCGGGCACGGGTGTCCAACTTGCCCTCGGGCTCAGCGAATCGCCCGTGCAGCGGCACCCGCGCGTGCACCTGGACCTCTATGCGCGCGACGCCGCCGACCAGGCCGCCGAGGTCGAGCGGCTGCTGGCACTGGGCGCCCGGGACGTCGACTGGGACCTGTACCCGGAGGACCCGGACTTCGTGGTGCTCGCCGACACCGAGGGCAACGTCTTCTGCGTCATCGACACCAGCCACGGCTGATGTGCGGAGTAAGAAGTCGGACGGGCCGACTTCCTACTCCCGGCTGCGTACGGTTACTTGAGGGGCGTGCCGCCCGAGTTGCGGTACGCGGTCGTCTTGTTGATCAGGTTCCCGCCGTCGGACTCGACCGTGGTCTGTTCCTGCTGCCCCGGGCCGAACAGGAGGGCGGCGACGTGCGCGTTCGCCACCTGGTCCATGTGCGAGAGGAACCAGTCGACCTTGTCGTCCTTGTAGTGGCCGAAGGTGTTGTTCTGCGCCATGTTGCCCAGGGGGATCTGCCACAGGACGACCGGCTTGCCCACCGACTCGGCCATCGTCTTGTACCACCCCAGTGCGGCGGCGGCCTTCTGGTCGTTCCAGAAGGTGTCACGGCCGCCGTTCGCCGGCAGCGCGTACCAGCCCGCGTCGCGGTCCACCACGTCGGCGACCAGGAAGTCGGCGCTCTTCGCCCCGAGGTCCGTGTAGTCGTTGACGCACTTCTGCATGTTGCTGGTCCAGTCCCAGCAGGTGAGGTGGAACCCGGCGCCGGTGTTCGGCGCGTACTTGTGCGCCATCGCTATCAGGCACTGGGCCAGGCCGACGGCGCTGTTCTCCTGCGATCCGCAGTCCGTCGGGTTCGCGGCCTTGACCTGCGCGGCGATCTGGTGCGGGTTGCCGAGCGACCGGACGTAGCCCCAGAAGTCGGGCTCGATGTCGATCGCGTCCTGCGAGTTGCCGATCTTCTGGAGGAAGAAGCGGTAGTCGTTCATGTAGCGGGTGAGCAGGTCGGCCCTGTTGATGGCGACGACCTCGCCCGGGCCGTCGCCCTGGCCCGCCAGGTCTCCGAGGTCGCGCAGCGAGTACCAGGTCCAGAAGTTCTTCTGCGGGCGCGGCTTGCCCTGGTACGTCGCCTTGGTCACGTGGTCGTCGTTCCAGGTCACGTAGAAGCCGGGCGCGGTGGTCTCGCCGCTCCAGCAGCCCCACCAGCTCGACCACGCGGCCTTGCAGAGCGCTGCCGAGTAGTAGTCCGACGAGGGCGCGGGCTGGCTGTGCACGTAGGCGTAGCGCATGTCGAACGGCGCGGCGCTCGTCGAGGCCTCGTTCATCATGCCGCCGACGAGCACCGTGTTGCTGCCCATGAAGGTCTTCGTCGAGCTCCCGCCGGCGGGGGCGGCCGCAGACGTCGGAGCGGGGGCCGGCGGCGCCGACGCCGGGCGGGTGCCGCTCGGAGCCTGGCTCGCGGGAACGCCGGCGCCGGGCTTGGCAGGCGCGGAAGGCTTGGCGGCCGTGGTGGGCGCAGCAGGCGTGGTGGGCGTGGCGCCGCTGCCGGAGCGTCCCGCGTTCCCGGTGCCGCTGACGCTGCCGGCCGGGACGAGCTGCCACTGCTGCTGGGGGCCGTTCCAGTCGTGGTACTGGGCGATGTGGCTCCCCTCTGTCTTGGACCCGCCCGGGACCTCGACGGCCTTGCCGCTGAAGCGGTTGATCAGACGCACGTAGCCGTCCGACGAGTTCTCCATGTGGAACTGCTGGTTGGCGCCGTTCAGGTCGCTCCACTGCACCAGCTCGGAGCCCTCGGTCCTCGACCAGTCGTAGTCGTCCAGCACCTTGCCGGAGTTCCGGTTCTGCAGCCGGTAGTTCCCGTCACCCGAGTCGATGAACTTCCACTGCTGGTTGGTCCCGCCGTTGCGGCTCCACTGCGCCAGCGGAGCACCGTCGTTCGTGGCGTAGGCGGGGGCGTCCAACGCCTCGCCGGTGCTGCGGTTGACCAGGACGTACCAGGCGTTCGTGTCCACGGTTCCCGCCGAGGCCGTGTTGACCACGACCACCGAGCCGCCCACGACCGCCAGACCGACGGCCGCCCAGAGACTCCGACGCTGGTACAACCGACGGCTGCGGTGCTTCTGCCTCCGGCCTGGCTCGGCAGAGCGGGACGACGCCTCCGGTGAGGTGGATGAGTGAGGGAACATGGCGATGCTCTCTTTCAGCCGGTGCCTTTGACCAGACCGCCTGTCCGGACACCACCCAGTTGTCACCGCCCTCGGAAAGGTTGCCGCGGCCCGCGAAGATTCTTTTCGGGCACCGCGCGCCGGCCGGGAGCCCCGCTGCGGGCCGGGCCGCTACCGGGTGTGTTCGCCCGCCTTGATGGCGCGGAGGAGCGCGGCGAGAGCAGAGGGGGTGGTGTGCAGGATGGTTTCGCCGTCGTCGGACTCGCGGAGCTCTATCGCCCCGCCGGTCCCACGGACTTCGACACACTCGTTGCCTGAGGCGCTGTAGCTGGACTTCTGCCACTCCGAGCTAGGCATAGGTGGATTTCATCTCCTTCATGATGGATCGGATGAAGTCGCACGATTGTTCCTCGGAGAGGGCAGTGTCGTCCAAGCGGCTGAAGATGGTTCGGTACTTGGCCAGGTTGGCAGGCGAGTCAAAGAACAGCGTGCCTGGGGCGACGTCCATCTGGACCGTGTCCAGTTCGGGGGTCGGCCCGTCGACGTAAGTCAGGTTCTCACCGGCGCCTGGGAAGGTGTCAACGGCGAAGGGCACCACTCGAATGGAAAGTCCGGGTCGCTCCGAGTCGTCCAGCAGCGCAGCGAGTTGATCGATGAGAACCAGGGGTCCCCCGAACTGCATGCGGAGCGCAGCTTCGTGGATGAAGGCCCGGACTGGAGTTGCTTCGGCGACTTCCTGGCGCCTGAGTCGGAAGGTTGTCCTGGTCTCGACTTCCTGTGGAGGCAGGGGAGGCACGAGTCGAGCGAACATCGCAGATGCGTAGGACTTGGTCTGGAGCAGGCCGGGCAGGTAGACGGTATTGCAGAAAGAGATCCGCTCCGCGTGACCCTCAAGCTCCGCCACCTCAAGGAAGTCGACGGTCAGGGTGGTGCGGTACTCCTCCCACCAGCCCTTCCCGCGTTCCGAGGCCATGTTCGCCATCGCGTCGATCAGCGGTTGGTTGGTGCACATGCACACGGTGGCGATGGTCCTCAGCCGTTCGGCACTGATCCCGCTCTTCCCGCTTTCCATCTGCGTGACCTGGGTGGCGTGGATGCCGAGTTCGCGTGCCAGCTGGCTTCCGCCAATGCCGGCTTGCTCCCGCATCCTTCGCAGCTCGGTGCCCAACCGACGTTGACGCAAGGTCGGGTTAGGTCGAAGGGCCATGTCGTCCTCTCTGCGGGCAGTAAGACCAGTGTGCCCCACGTTGGAGGGAAGTTCTTCGCGAAGGTCTTCATATGAAGACCGCGTGCGCTATGGTCGATGTCACATCGATCCGACGGGTCGTCAGTAACGCTATTCCGTCGCACCGCAGAGCAGTCATGCCTCCATCTGACCTGGCTCACGGTGACGTATCCGTCCTTCTCCTCCACGCCTCGGGAGTTCTCCCATGCGTCACCTCAACACGCCCTCCCTCACCATCTGCCGCCAGTCCCTCCGCGACGCGATGACCCGCGCCGGCTGGCCGCCCTCCGCCATCGCCGATGCCGAACTCGCCCTCGCCGAGCTCCTCGTGAACGCCTGGCGGCACGGCGAGACCCCCGCCCCGGTCGTCGAGATCATCGCGATCAACAACACCCTCCGGGTCTCCGTCGCCGACGAGAGCCCCACCCTCCCCCAGCAGCGCTCCCTCCCCGAACTGGCCGAGTCCGGCCGGGGCCTCCAGCTCGTCGCCGGGCTCTCCCGCCGCTGGGGCGTCGACCCGCAGCAGCGCGGCAAGTCCGTGTGGTTCGAGTGCGAGCTGGACGCCGCCTGATGGCCGCCCGCCGCCGGCGCCCGATGCTGCCGACCGATCCCCGGATCCGGGGCTACAGCGACGACCACATCCGCACCCTGCTCGCCGAAGTCCAGGAGCGCGGCAAGGAGTTCGGCCTGATCTTCCCCTCCGCCTGCACCGACAAGACCATCGACGGCCGAGTCCTCGTCCGCTTCAACACGGCCCCCGCCTCGACCCTCCTCAACCTCCTCTCCCTCCTCCTCGACGTCGGCCGGGAGCGGGGCACCCCGTGCGGTTCCTGATCGCGGCGGCCTTCGCCGTCCTCCTCGCCCTCGCGATCGCCACCGTCGTCCTCGGCGTCGTCACCGCCCTGCGCGCGACCCCTCCCCACGAGGACGACTGACCCGACCGGACGCCCGGCGGGTCGCGTGCACAGGCCCGCCGCGCCCGATCAGCCCTGCCGTCGGATCCGGTTCTCGACGTTCGACCGGATCGCCCGCGACAGCGTGCCGGCCGCCGTCGCGAGGAACACGAAGTTGTACCCGATCTGCAGGACCACCACGAGCCGCGCCGCCTGCCCCGACGGCGTGATGTCGCCGTACCCGACCGTCGCCATCGTCACGACCGTGAAGTACAGCGCGTCCAGCCGGGTCTCCAGCCCGTTGAACTCCGCCTTGCGCGCGCCCAGCACGTAGTACGTCGCCGCGTAGATCGTCATCGTCAGGCAGATCAGGAAGATCAGCCAGACCACCGGACGCTTCGCCGTCCCGCGCATCACACCGACGATCTTGGCCACCAGCGTGCCCGTCAGCCCGGCCAGCGCCCCCACGAAGACCCCCCAGCTCACCACCGGCCGACGGTCGCCGAACCACTCCAGCGGCAGCGTGAAGTACCCGACCATCAGCAGCGTGAACGAGCCCAGCAGCCAGTACCAGGCCCGTACGTCGGCAGGTGGCGGCGGGTTCTCGGACATCCCGTTCAGCCTCCCCCGGCCGCCCCCTGGGCGCCCGTCCGTCTGCTCCGTCCGGGCTCGTCCAGCAGCTCCAGCACCGCGAGAACGCCCATCAGCCCGAGCGCCAGGCAGAGCGTCACCAGCGCCGTCGGACGGTCCCACAGCACGAAGGCCAGTGCCGCCCCCGCGACCGCCGCCCAGCCCAGCCACGCCTTCCAGCGGTGCACGAAGCGCCCGACCGGCCCGAGCCGCAGTCCGGCCCGCTCGGCCACCCGCCGCACCGCGCCCAGTCCGGCCCGCCACATCCCGCGCACTGTCCCGGCCCGGCGCCCGGAGCCGCTGATCCAGGCGCCCAGCGCCACCAGCAGCCCGAGCGCGACCACCACCCGGACGGCGGAGCGCAGGTAGCGCACGAGGGTGTCGTAGACGGCGTGCGCGGCGGCCTGGTCCACGCCGGCCGGGAGCGCGTCCAGGTAGACGGCCCGGAAGACGCTCAGCCCGATGCCCAGCAGCAGGGCCCCGCCGGCCACGCCGAGCGCCGCCGTGACCACCGCCCGGCGGCGCCGGACGGCCAGCAGCACTCCGCCCGTCGCGCAGGCCACGGCCAGGACCGGCACCCAGAAGCCGGCCACGTCGAGCAGCCGCAGGCCGGTGCGCACCTTCGGGACGGCGTCGGACTGCACCAGCGTGTACGAGGTGTGGATCTCCGGGATCTTCGAGGCGATGGACAGCCCGTTGTCGACGAGCGCCGTCTTCACCCGGGCGATCAGCGGGGCGAGGTCGAGCACCACGGTGTTGCCCTTGAGCTCGACGGCGCCGCCGCCCTGCCCGGTCAGCATCCGGCCGATCGCGGCGTGCGCCTCCCGGTTGGCGTCCGTCCAGACGGTGGCGAAGGCGTCGCTGTCCACGACGCGCTGGACCTGGGTGTGGACGAACCCGGCGATCCCGTCGCCGAGGGCCTGGCCGATGCTGCCCAGCAGCGCGCCGAGCACGGGCCGGTCGTCCGGCGCGACGTCGTCGAGCAGCGAGTCGACGGGGAGCTGCTTCACGATCTCGTCGGTCACCCGGTTCGTCACGGCGGCGCGGATCGCGGGGTCCCGGGCGAGCGGGGCCATCGTGGCCACGTAGCGGTCGGTGTCGGAGACCTCGGACTTCGCCCACACGGCGACGGCGCCGAGCGGCGTCAGCAGGCAGGCCAGCAGGACCAGCAGGACGGCGAACGCGGACCGCACCCGGTGGCGCGGCGGGCGGGCCCGCAACTCCTCGGCGAGCCGTGCCTCGTGGGCCTCGACGGCGCTCAGCCGGGCCCGCAGGTCGGCCAGTTCGTCGGGTGGTTCGCCGGGCGGTTCGTCAGGGGAGGCGCCCGGCCCGTCGGTCGGCATGCCACGACTCCGTTCGTCCGGTCGGTGCCTCCCAGGAGACAACGGATCACGGTGACCGGCCAGTCGGGGGCGTCCGGGAACGACGGAGGCCCCCGGCGCCGTCGCGGTGACGGTGCCGGGGGCCTCCGGAAGGTCCGACGGGACTCAGGCGGTCGTCTCGGGCCGCGGGGTCTCGGTCGCCTTGGTGACGTTCGTCGGGGTGACGGCCGGGCGGTCGGCCGGCTGCTGGGCGGTGCTCTGCGCGGTGCCCGCGGCCTCGGCCGGGGTGTCGTCCTCGCGCATCGCCTTCGTCTCCGCCTTCAGGATGCGCATCGACTTGCCGAGGCCACGGGCCATCTCCGGCAGCTTCTTCGATCCGAACAGCAGGACTACGACCGCCAGCACCACCAAGATGTGCCAGGGCTCAAGACCGTTCCGCAGCATCCCTGGCCACCGGTCCCTTCTTGTCTAGAGTCACGGGAGGGCAAAGTACCCGTCCGGCCAGTATGCCTGGCCCCGGTGCGGAACGGATACACCGGCCGGGAAACGCTGGCCGAAAAGCGGGTGCCGCTCAAGCGGACCGCGAGTGCCGTGGTCCCGGCCGGTGCGTCCCGACCGGGGTGTCGAACGTCACAGCCGAAGGTCGCGGTCGCGGGCCACGGTCGAAGGTCGCGGGGGCTCAGTAGACGAAGGGGACGAGCCGCTTCGACTCCCGCCGGTACTGCGCGTACGCGGGGCCGAGGGCGGCCACCAGCAGGCGCTCCTCGGCGGCGATCCGCCAGCCGTAGGCGGCCAGCAGCAGCGCGAACACGACCACGGTGGCCGGCCAGCTGCCCAGGCCGAGCGCGTAGCCCGTCCACACCAGCAGGCTGCCGCAGTAGCCGGGGTGGCGGATCAGCCGGTACGGGCCGGTGCGGACGACCTCCTGGGTGTCGACGGTGCGCAGGGTGCGGGTGTAGAAGCGGCCCAGGGTGCGCATGCCCCAGGCCCGCAGGGCCAGCCCGGCGGCGATCAGGGCGACGCCGAACCAGCGCGCCCACACGGGCAGTTCGCCGACCGACGCGCGGCCGAGGAGGACGATCACCAGGACGGAGGCGGCGTAGCAGGCGAGCAGCAGCCGGGTCGAGCCGCGGTCGCGGTCGTCCGCGCGCCAGGTGCCGGCGGCGGAGTCGTCGCGGCGGCGCAGCAGCAGCTCGTACCCGGCCCAGGCGAGGACACCGAGGACGGAGAGCAGGCTCGGCAGGGACATGGTGGGGCTCCTGACGCTCGTGGACCAGGGCACGGGCCTCGCAACGGGGGCCGCGTACCCACCACGGTCCTCTTGCCCGCCCGGCCCCGCACGGACCCGGGGGTGGACGCGCGGGCTTCCACCCCCGGGTGGAGCGTCAGTCCGTCCGCCGGGCCAGCAGGTAGCCGCGCCGGGTCGGGGCCTCCTCGGGCAGGCCCTCGCGCTCCAGCCGGGCCTCGACGGCGAACCCGGCGGCGGTGAGGTGCGCGACGACGGCGTCCGTCTGCAGGAAGTGGAAGTCCACGTCGACCTGGTGGCCCCACCACTCGTCCAGCCGCCGCACCTCGGTGCCCAGGTGGAACGAGACCAGCAGGAAGCCGCCGGGCCGCAGCACCCGCCGCATCTCGGCGAACGCGGGCGCCAGCTCGCCGGGTTCGAGGTGGATCACCGAGTAGAGCGCCACCGCCGCCGCGAACTCGCCGTCCCGGGCGGGCAGGTCGAGCAGGTCGCCGGTGCGGAACTCGGCCTTCGGGTGCTCGCGGCGGGCCAGCTCCACCATGCGGGGGGAGAGGTCGATCCCGACGACCTCGGCGCCGTGTCCGGCGAGCCACCCCGCCACGTGCCCCGGCCCGCACCCGAGGTCCGCGACGACCCCGCCGGCGGCCTCCGCCACGACCACCCAGAGCAGGGCCCGGTCGACCGGCTTGTGCGCCAGCTCGTCCCCGATCCGTTCGAGGTACTCCTCCGCCACCGTGTCGTAACTCCCGCGCACGCGCGTGTGATCAGCAACCATGGCCCCACCTTGGCACCCGGGACGGCGCCCGCGGGGCGCTTTTCCGCAACCAGGGGAACGGCTGACGACCCCCGCCCCGGCCCGGCTCGAACACGGCTGGTCCCCTCCACAACGGGCCGGCGCTTAGGGGTATGGGCACCGGCCGACGCGGGGCAGTGGTCAGCCTAATCGGTTCCCTGGAACGGCGAAGAGCCCCCGCCCGGGTGGGCAGGGGCTCCTGATGACGCGCGTTGGCACCGGCCGGTGGGGGGGCTCAGGCGTTGACGGCCTCGGAGGCGGTCTCCGGGGCGGCGGCGGCCGGGGCAGCGGCCGGGGCGGCGGCCGGGAGGTGGCGCATCAGGCGGTAGGCCAGGGCGGCGGCGCCGAGGGTGAAGACCAGGCCGACGACGGCCGCCACGTGCAGCCCGTCCGTGAAGGCGCCCCGGGCGGTGTCCAGCAGGTCGGTGCCGAGCCGGCCCGGGAGGTGCGCGGCCACGGTGACCGCGCCGCCGAGGGTGTCCTGGGCCGCGCGGGCGGCCTCGCCGTCCACGCCCGCCGGGAGGGCGCCGTCCAGCTGGTGGCGGTAGACCGCGGCGCCCGCCGCGCCGAGCAGCGCGATGCCCAGCGAGCTGCCGAGCTCGACGGCGGTCTCGGAGGTGGCCGAGGCGGCGCCGGCCCGCTCGGCGGGGGCCGCGGAGACGACCATCTCGGCGGTCATCGTCATGGTGCCGACGGTGCCGGCGGCCAGCACGCCCGCCGCGGTGAGGATGAGGGCGAGCGGCGAGTCCGCGCCGACCTGCGTCATCATCGCGAAGCCCGCCGAGCCGATCACGAACCCGCCGCTCATCAGCACCGCCGGGCGGACCTTCCCGGCAAGCGCCGCGCCGAGGCCGACCGCCGCGCCGACGCCGACGCTCGGCACCAGCGACCAGAGCGAGGCGGTGAGCGGGCTCATGCCCTTGACGAGCTGCAGGTACTGCGAGGTGAAGAGGGCGAAGCCCATCATCGCGAACATCGCGACGGTGTTGACGCTGATCGCCCCGCTGAAGGTGCGGATCCTGAACAGGCCGAGGTCGAGCAGCGGCTCGGCGGCGGTGCGCTGGCGCCACACGAACGCGGCGGCGAGCAGCAGTCCGGCCGGGACGGCGAGCGCGGGCAGCAGGCTCCAGCCGTCCACCGCGAGGGTCTTCACGCCGTAGACGAGCGGCAGGACCGCGGCCGTCGAGAGCGCGGCGCCGGGCAGGTCGAAGCGGCCGGTGCGGGCGGTGGCGCGGTACTCGGGGAGCAGCGCGGGGGCGGCGACCAGCACGAGGGCCATCACCGGGACGGCGAGCAGGAACGCGGAGCCCCACCAGAAGTGGTCGAGCAGCAGGCCGCCGGCGACCGGGCCGAGGGTGGCGCCGGCGGTGAGGACGCCGCCCCAGGCGCCGAGCGCGGCCTGCCGCTGCTTGGGGTCGTGGAACATGTTGCGGATCAGCGCGAGCGTCGAGGGCATCACGGTGGCCCCGGCCGTGCCGAGCAGGGCCCGGGCGGCGATCAGCTGCCACGCGCTGTCGGCCCAGGCGGCCAGCAGCGAGGCGCCGATGAACCCGGCGGCGCCGATCATCAGCAGCCGGCGGCGACCGATCCGGTCGCCGAGCGCGCCCATCGTGATGAGCAGGCCGGCCAGCAGGAACGAGTACATGTCCATGATCCACAGCTGCTGGGTGCCGCTGGGGGCGAGCGTCGTGGAGATGTAGGGGACGGCGAAGAAGAGGACGCCCATGTCCATGGCGAGGACGAGGGTCGGCAGCAGGAGGACGGCCAGGCCGAGCCATTCGCGACGGCCTGCGCGGCCGGTGGTTGCGGTCATGGGAAGTACCGTACGAGCGTTTCAGACACTTGTCTAGTACGGGTGTGTAAATCGATCGTGCGAGACGAAAGTGTCAGACGCCAGTGCAAGACAACTGTGCAGTCCTTCCGTAGGATCGGGGCCATGGGAAACCGCGAAGACCTCATGGCGGGCGCCAAGCGCTGCCTGTACGAGAAGGGCTACGGGCGCACCACCGCCCGGGACGTCGCCACCGCCTCCGGCGTCAGCCTGGCCGCCATCGGCTACCACTTCGGCTCGAAGGACGCGCTGCTCAACGCGGCGATGATCGAGGCGATCGGCGAGATGGGCATGGCCCTGGGCGCCGTGGTCAACGCCGCGAACGAGGCCACGGGCGACCCCGAGGAGCGCTTCGTCGCGGTGTGGGAGGGCCTCAAGGCCGTCTTCGAGGAGCACCGCGGCCTCTGGGCGTCCCAGTTCGAGGCGCTCGCGCAGGCCGGGCACGCGCCCGAGCTGGCGCAAGCGCTCTCGGAGGCGCAGAAGGAGGGCCGGCTCGGCCTGGCCGCGCTGTTCCAGGGGCTGCCCGAGGTGCCGGAGACCGAGGACGAACTCGCCCGCGGCGCCTTCTACCAGGCCCTCCTGGCCGGATCCGTCGCCCAGTGGCTGGCCGCGCCCGAACTCGCCCCGTCCGGGCGGGACTTCCTGCGCGGGCTGCGGCTGGTCGCGGCGAGCGTGCCGGAGTCCGCCGCGCACTGACCCGCACTGACCGCACGACGACCGCACGATGACCACACGCTGACCGCACGCGTGGTGGCCGTCAGGTCGTGACGACCGTCAGCAGCACCACCGAGTCCACGTGCGCCAGCAGCCCGTGCCGCTCCTGCGGAACGGGCGCCAACTGGCCCGCCGACAGCTCCTGGTGCTGCCCGGCCACCGTCAGCGCGACCCGGCCGCGCAGCACCTGCACGCTGCCGGCCGTCGGCGGGGTGTGCTCGTCCAGCGCGGTGCCGCCGGCCAGGGCGATCACGGTCTGCCGCAGCACCCCGTCGTGCAGCACGAGGTGGGCGCTGCGCCCGTGCGGGCTCTCGGCGGCCTTCGCGGCGTGCTCCACGGCGAGCTGTTCGAGATCGGGCATCGCGGCGTCCTCCTGCCTGTCAGCCCAGGTTGGCGGACGTGGCGGGCTCGCGCACCCGGAACCGCTCGGCGTGCGGGCCCCGTGCACCCGGGGCTGCTCGGCGTGCGGGCCCGCGCACCCGGAGCCGCTCGGCGTGCGGGCCCCGCGCGGTGCCCGCATCGTGGAGGCATGGCGACCAACGAGAGTTACCTCAGCGGGTTCCGGGTCAACCGCTCGCTGCTGACCGGCGGCGCGATGCTCACGGGCATCGGCGCGGCGCTCGGCGCGGCCGGGGTGGCAATGGTGTGCGTGGCGCTGGCCACCGCGGGCCGTGACTGGGTGCGCAGCCGGGAGACCCCGCCCACCGCCCTGGCCCAACGGGCGATGCACGAGGCCCGGGTGGCCTCCGCCGCCGGCTGGCAGGCCTGGCGCACCGAGCACGGCTCGCCGAACTGACGTTCACCCGTCCGGCGCAGCCGCCGCACCGGCGCCGGACGGGGTACGGCGGGCCGCCATGGGGGTGCGGCCCGCCGCAGTCGTGGATCCGCCGCCGGCCTACAGGCCGAGCGACTTGGCGATGATGCTGCGCATGACCTCGCTGGTGCCGCCGTAGATCCGGAAGACCCGGTTGTCGGTGTAGAGCCGGGCGATCGGGTACTCCAGGATGTAGCCGTAACCGCCGTGCAGCTGGAGGCACTTGTCGATGACGGTGGACGCCGACTCGGTGCAGAACAGCTTCGCGGCGGCCGCGTCGGCGACGGTCAGCTCGCCCTGCTGGTAGAGCTCCAGTGCGCGGTCCACCATCGACTGCTGCGCCACCACCTGGGCCTCGCAGTCCGCCAGGGTGAACTTGGTGTTCTGGAACTCGGCGACGGCCTTGCCGAACACCTTGCGGTCCTTGACGTACTGCACCGCGAACCGCACCGCCGCCGCGGCCGCCGCGTAGGCGCCGACCGCGATCGCGAGCCGCTCCTGCACGAGGTTGTGGGTCAGGTAGGCGAAGGCCCTGCCCTCCTCGCCGAGCAGGTTCTCCACCGGCACCTTGACGTCGCTGAACGCCAGCTCGGCGGTGTCCGACGTGCGCAGGCCGATCTTCTGCAGCTTGCGGCCGACGGTGTAGCCCTCGGAGTCCGTGTTCACGCAGAGGATGGAGAGCCCGGCCCGGCGGTTCTCCGGGTCGTACGGGGAGGTGCGGCAGATGACCAGGACGAGGTCGGCCAGCACGCCGCCGGTGATGAAGGTCTTGGCGCCGTTGAGGACGTAGTGGGTGCCGTCCTCGGACAGGCGCGCGTGGGTGGTGATGCCCGCGAGGTCGGAGCCGGCGCCGGGCTCGGTCATCGCGATCGCCGTCATGATGTCGCCCGAGACGAAGCCGGGCAGCCACCGCTGCTTCTGCTCCTCGGTGGCGTACTCCAGCAGGTACGGCAGCACGAGCCCGGTGTGCACCCCGGACGAGCCGAAGCTGACGCCCGCGCGGGCGACCTCCTCGGCGACCACCGCCTGGTACTTGAAACCGCTCTCGCCGGCGCCGCCGTACTCCTCCGGCACCTCGATGCCGTAGACGCCGAGCGCGCCGAGCTGCCGGTAGAAGTCGCGCGGGGGGTGGCCGTCGGCCTCCCAGCTCTCGTAGACCGGGACGACCTCGTTGGCGATGAAGTCCCGGATGGTCTCCCGGAAGGCCTCGTGGTCCTCGGTGAACACGGTGCGGCGCACGCGGGCGCTCCCTTCGGTGGTGCCGGTCGCGGCTGAAGGTGCAGCTGAAGGTGCCAGGTGTTGCCTGGTGATGGCCTCACAAGTTAATCCCGGGTAGCTTCGGCTGTCCAGGGTCGGCGCGGCGCCGGACGCCCGGTGGCCGTTGGGCGAGGGCCATGACAAGTGAATCCTTGCTAGCCTTCCCTCGGCGTTCCGGCCGGGCGCCGTGGCGACCGGGCAGGCAGCGGCGGGACTGCGGGAGGGGCGGCAGCATGGTGGTCCGACGGCCCCCGGGGCGGCGCGCCCAGATCCTCGCGGTGGCGGCCGACCGCTTCCACCGCAGCGGCTACCACCAGGTCTCGATGACCGAGGTCGCCGCCGGCGTCGGCATCACCGCGCCCGCCCTCTACCGGCACTTCCGCGGCAAGCCCGAACTCCTCGACCGCGCCGTCCGGCTCGGCCTGGACGCGCTCGCCGACGGGCTGCGCGCCGCCGGCTCCACCGCCGGTCTGGGCGCCGCACTGGCCGCCGTCGCCGTCGGGCACCGGCCGCTCGGCACCCTCGTGCAGCGCGACGCCCGGCTGCTGCCGCCGGCCCGGCGGGCGGCCCTGCGCCGCGAACTGCGGGCGGACGTGGCCGCCATGACCGCCGTCCTGCGCGCCGAGCGCCCGGAACTGCCGGAGCCGGACGTCGAGTTGCTCTGCTGGTCGGCACTCTCGGCCTGCGCCGGGCTCTCCTACCAGTCGGCGGCGCCGCAGCCCCGGCGGGCCGAGGCGGTGCTGCGCGAGGTGGTCGCGGCCGTCCTCGCGGTGACCTTCGACGGCGCCGGTTCCGGGAGCGGGGACGGCGCCGCGCCCGCCGCCGTCCCCGGGCGGCAGCCCCGGCGGGAGGAACTGCTCGCGGCGGCCGTCCGGCTGTTCCACGAGCGCGGCTTCGACAACGTCAGCACCGACCAGCTCGGCGCCGCCGTCGGCATCTCGGGCCCCAGCGTCTACCGGCACTTCGACAGCAAGGCGCAGCTGCTCGCCGCCTCGCTGGTCCGCAGCCGCGAGCGCCTGTGGCACGAGGTGGAGGGCGCGATCTCGGCCGCGGCCGGGCCGGAGGAGGCGCTGGCGGCCGGCCTGGCGGCGTACGTCGGCTTCGCGCGGTGCAACGGCGACTACCTGGGCGCGATGCTCAGCGAGACGGAACGGCTGGCCCCGCCGGACCGGCGCGTCGCGGTGGACTTCCGCCGGGACTTCCTGCGGACCTGGGTCGGCCTGCTGCGCCGGGTGCGGCCGGAGTACGACGCGGCTGAGGCCAGGATCCGCGTCCACGCGCTGTTCGCCCTGGTCAACGACGGGGTCCGGAACCGCCCGCACAGCGCCCGCCCGGACCTCGGCGACTGCCTCCTGCGGCTGGCCCGGGCCGTCCTCGGCGTGTCCTGAGCGCCGTCTCCCGAAGGGGCCGGACAAGGGGCCGGACAAGGGGCCGGGCCGGCCGCCCGCCCCGCGCTGGTGGGGCGGGCAGCCGGCCCGTGTGGGGCCAGGCTGCGCCGAGGGCAGTGGACGCGGCCTAGTAGAGGACGTGCGGGTAGTACACGCGGGTGTCGAGATTGCCGTTGCCCTGCAGGGCGCCGATGTTGCCGCCGTTGCCGGTCGCGGCGAGGCCGTTGTTCTGGTTGCTCGCACCCGAACCGGTGGCCGTCTGCTGGGTGCTGACCACGTTCCCGTGGACGTTGCCGATGATGTTGTTCGAGCCGGTGTTGCTCACGACGCTGCTGTTGGAGTGCTGGTCCGCGCCGGCGGCGTTGTCGGCGTGCGCGGTGGCGGCACCGACGCCGACGAGGAGGAAGGCACCGAGGGCGGTGACGGCGGCGGCTGCACGAATACGGGACACGCTGGTCTCCCTGAGCTGGACTTGCGAAATGTGGCGCGATCCGGAGTGGCCGCTCCGTGGCGCCGTTGCCTGACGTCGCGTGATCAGCATTCACCAGGGGAGCGGGCGAACTCCACCAAATGGGTGGCAATTCCCCCGATGGTGTCATCGTGCGGGCATTTCCGGTGGGTCGGCGGGCCCGTACATCTCCGGTCAAGTATTCCTGCGCGGTGGAGAGTTGGTGGAGGGGTCGAATGGGGTCGACAACACCCGCCGGTCAACACGGAGTTGACCAGGCACCGTCAGAGAGAAAGAAATGGTCGCCGGATAGTCGCACTGGCACACTGGGTTCCCATGTCTGAAGGTCTCCCGCCCGACCACGCCCCGGCCGAGGATCTGCGTACGACCGAGGTCGACCTCGGCGGCCTGGTGAACGTCCTCGCCACGCACCTCTACTCCACCCCGCTGGTCGCCCTGCGCGAACTCGTCCAGAACGCCCACGACTCGCACACCCGCCGCCTCCTGGAGGACCCGGACGGCGCCCACCGCCAGCTGATCCGGGTGCGCGGCGACGCCGTCCGCCGCACGGTCGCCGTCGAGGACACCGGAGCCGGCCTCACCGAGCCGGAGATCCACGCCTACCTCGCGACCGTCGGCACCGGCTACACCCGGATGCTGCGCGAACTCACCGGCGACCAGGACCTGATCGGCGCCTTCGGCCTCGGCTTCCTGTCCGCCTTCTCGGTGGCCGACGAGGTCGTCGTCACCACCACCTCCCACCGCGAACCCGGCCTCGGCCACCGCTACCGCAGCCGCGGCGGCCAGCAGTACCTCGTCGAACCGGTGCCCGCCCGGCCGCAGCCCGGCACGGTCGTCGAGCTGACGCTCAAGGCCGAACACGCCCACCTCGCCGACGAGGACGCCCTGCGCGAGGTGCTCTCCCGGTACTGCGTGCTGCTGCCGATCCCGGTCCTCGTCGGCGACGACGAGGAGCCCGTCAACGCCGTCGACGTGCCCTGGCGCCGCCCCTCCGCCGGGGATCCGCACGAGGCCCGGATGCGCTTCGCCGCCGCCTTCGGCCGCCGCTTCGAGCCGCTCACCGCCTTCCCGGTCGAGCCGGTCGACGGCGGCACCGACGCGATCGGCCTCCTGTGGGTCCAGGACGGCGGCACCTACGGCAGCAGCGACAACCGCGACCTCGCCGTCTACCTGCGCGGCATGCTGCTCGCCGACGACGCCCGCGACCTCCTGCCCGGCTGGGCCGGGTTCATCGGCGGCGTCGTCGAGTCCAGCCGCCTCACCCCCACCGCCAGCCGCGAGGACCTCCAGCGCGACGAGCACTACCGCGCGCTCCAGCGGACCCTCACCGACGCCATCGTCGACGGCCTGTACGAGACCGCCCGGCTGCGGCCCGCCGCCTGGCGCCGCATCCTCACCCGGCACGGCCAGGACCTCCTCGGCGCCGCGCTCTGCGACGACCGGCTGTTCACGCTGCTCGCCGACGACGTCCCGGTGCCCACCTCCCAGGGCGACCTGACCGCGGGCGCCCTGCGCGCCGCCGGAGGGGGCGCGGTGCACGTCGCGCTCGGCAGCGGCGGGGGCTTCGAGGAGATGCTCTACCGGGCGATGCGGGTGCCGATCGCCCGCGGCGAGCGGTACGCCGTCCTGCCGTTCCTGCGCCGCTACGCCCAGCTGCGCGGCTGCCGGCTGGTCGAGCTCGGCAGCGAGCAGGGCGACCGCTCGCTGTTCCGCGACCCGGAGCGCCCGCTGCCCGCCGAGGAGGCGGCCTGGCTGGCCGGCGCGCTGGCCGACCCGGGCGAGCAGCTGGTACCGGCCCGCTTCGACCCGCCCGGCCTGCCGCTGGTCCTGGTGCCGGACCGCGAGGCCGAGCTGAAGGCCCGGATCGAGGACGACCGGGCCGACGCCCGCATCCCGTCCGCCGCGCTGCGGCTCGCCCGGGCCTTCACCGCCCGCACCGACGGCGAGGTCCGGGCCCGGCTCTACCTCAACCTGTCCTGCCCGGCCGTGCGGGACCTGCTCGACGCGTACCGCTGCGGGCACACCGGCAGCGCCACCGCGGCCGCGCTGCTCCGCTCGCTCAAGGTGATCATGGCGGCGGCCGGGCCCACCGGCTCCTCCGGCGGCGACCTCACCGCCGCGCTCGCCGGCGTCGGCACCGCCGTCTCCGCCCTGACCGCCGCCGTCCCGGCCGGCCCGGCGGACATACCGGACAGCCCCGGAGCGCTGTCCGGCGACGCGTGACGGACCGGCCGGCCGACCGACCGCCGACCGGCCGGGTGTCAGTGGCGCCCGGCAGACTCTTCATCAGCACGACGCAGGGGGACGAGGCATGACGACCGACATCTGGGCCTGGGTGCACGAGACCCACCGGCAGCTGGCCGACGCGGGTCAGCACCGCCTGGCCGAGGCCATCTACGCGCTGCCCGGCCACGCCAACGAGGGCCGCAACGACGAGCTCGACGCCGTCTTCCCGGAGGCGCTGGCCGCCGCCCGGGCGCTCGGCCTGCCCTGGGTCGAGGTCTACCTGCGGCACTGGCGGATGCAGAACCTGCTGAACAAGCGCCACCACGGCGAGCGGGCCCTGCCCGAGGTGGTCGACCTGCTGGAGTTCGCCCACCGCGAGGAGACGGCCGGCTGCCCGCAGTCCGTCTGCGTGGTGCAGGACTTCGCGATCTGCCACGCCCGGGTGGACGGACCGGGCTACGCCTCCGAGCGGCTCGCCGTGCTCGGCGAGACGCTGGAGCGGATCGAGCCCGCCCGCTCCTGCTTCGACTGCCTCTCGCGCGAGTACTCCGACGCGCTGGAGGACGACGGCCGCGGCGAGGAGGCCCTGGCCCACCTCGACGCCGCCGGCGCCCGGATGCTGGCGGCCGGCCAGCGGCTCTCGCTGGAGTACCACCACTCCCGGGCCGGCACCCTGCTCCGGCTCGGCCGGTGCGAGGAGGTCCTCGGCCTGCTCGACACCGCCGAGCGCGCCGAGCGCACCGCCGGGCGCTCCCTGGGCGAGAACGACCGGCTCTGGGGCGCCCTGCTGCGGGCCCGCGCGCTCGCCACGCTCGGCCGCACCGACGAGGCCCTCGCGCTGCTGCCCGCCCGCGACGACGCCGAGCGCCACGCCGACCTGCGCGAGCACTGGACCAGGACGGTCGAGCTGCTGGCCGCCGCCGGCGCCTGGGAGAACGACGCCGAACTCGGGGCCGTCCTGGCCGGCTGGGTCGGCCACCTCGACGGCACCGGCGCCCACCGCCCGTGCGTCGACCTGCTCCTGGCGGCGGGTCGGCTCGCCGTCGCCCGCGGCGCCCGGACGGTGGCCCGCACGCTCGCCGCGACGGGCGAGCGCAAGCTCACCGATCTGCGCCGCACCGACGGCGTGGCCGCGCAGGTGGCCGGGCTGCGGGCCGCCGCCGAGGCGCTGCCGGAGCCCGAGCTGCCCGTCCCGCCGGGGGAGCTGACGGCACACCTCGCCGAGGCGGGCGTGCCCCACGAGACCGGCGCCGACCTGCTCTCCGTCGCCCTGGACCGGTACCGGGGTGAGCAGGCCGGCGCCACCGCCCTCGCGGCCGAACTGGCCGCCGTGCTCGGCCGGCTCGGCCACGCCCGGGCCGCCGCCGACCTGCTGTGGGAGCGGCTGGACGCCGACCCGGCCGACGCCGTCCTGCCCGGCCTGCTCGGCGCCGTACTGATCGACGCCGGGGACGGCGAGGGCGTGCGCCGCCTCGCCGACCGGCTGGCCGCGACCAGCCCGGCCGACGGGCACTGGGTGCGCGCCCGCTGGGCCGCCGCCGAGGCCCGCTGGGCCGAGGTGGTCGAGCACTGCGCGGCGATCCTGGCCGAGCACCCGGACCGGATCAACACCCGCCGCCTCGCCGCCGGCGCCGCCACCGAACTGGGCGACCACGCGACCGCGCAGCGGCTGTACGAGGAGCTCCTGGAGCACGCGCTGCCGGTCGAGGGCACTCCCGAGGAGGAGCTGCACCGCACGGTCCAGCAGCCCGACCTCTGGCACCTGATCACCGCGGCCACCGCCAACCGGGACTGGGCCGCCGTCCGCTCCACCGGCGCACTGCTCGGCATCGACTTCGACGAGCCCGAGGGCCCGGTGGAGGAGGAGTGGCAGCTGGTCACCGTCCGCACCACCCGGACCAACGGCTCCACCGCCGACCTCCCCGCCCTGCGCACCGGCCCGGCCACCGCCCGGGTCCTCCCGGTCCTCGGCGACGACCTGACGCTCAACCACGGCGACGTCGTCGTCTTCGCCCCGGCCCTGCTGGAGCCCCCGCCGGGGGACGAGGCCCCCGAGGCCGAGCGGGTGCGGTGGCGGCCGGCGTTCGAGATGCTGACGCTGCTCGACCCGGCCGGGTACACGACCTACTGGATCGACGGCGGCTGGCCCGGCGACGAGGCCTGGCACGCCCTGCGGGACGGCCTGGGCGAGGCCGGCTACGCGGTGTGGGCGTACAGCGGGGAGCAGTACAGCATCACCGACCCGGCCGAGGAGGACGGCATGCTGCCCGGCGTCTACGCGGCCCTCGGCGTGCCGCCGACGGCCTCCGCCGCCGAGGCCGACGCCCTGCTCCACCGCCTCACCGCCGCCTGGCCCCACCCCCTGGCCTGGCCCGCCCTGGCCGAGGCGGCGGGCGCCGACGTGGCCCACCACGAGGACATCGTCGAACGCTACGGCCTCTGACCGGCCTCCGAAGCCCCGGGGAACCTTCTCCGCCCGGATCGAGTCTTGGTAATTGCTTTACCATTCCATTGCCAAGACTCGATCCCCAGGAGAGCCCCCGTGACCAGCATCGCCCTCGGCCCCTCCTGGCTCGATCCGACCAGCCTGATCTCCGCCTTCGGCCTCATCGGCATCCTCGTCATCGTCTTCGCCGAGTCCGGCCTGCTGATCGGCTTCTTCCTGCCGGGCGACTCCCTGCTGTTCACCACCGGCCTGCTGGTGGCCGGCGGCACCTACCTGCACCAGCCGCTCTGGCTGGTCTGCGCCCTGATCGTGGCCGCCGCCGTCGCGGGGGACCAGGTCGGCTACCTGTTCGGCCGCAAGGTGGGGCCGGGCCTGTTCCGCCGCCCCGACTCCCGGCTGTTCAAGCAGGAGAACGTCGAGAAGGCCGCCGCCTTCTTCGACCGGCACGGCCCCAAGGCGATCGTGCTGGCCCGCTTCGTGCCCATCGTCCGCACCTTCACCCCGATCGTGGCCGGGGTGAGCAGGATGAACTACCGCACGTTCGTGGTCTTCAACGTGGTCGGTGGCGTGCTCTGGGGCGCCGGTGTCACCGTCCTCGGGTACTTCCTCGGCCGGATCCCCTTCGTCCGGGACAACATCGAGGCGATCCTGGTCGGGATCGTGCTGCTCTCGGTGATCCCGGTGGCGGTCGAACTGCTCCGGGCCCGCCGTTCCGGAGCGTCCGCCGGCACCGGCCACCGCGCCGGGTAGGAGCCTGCCGCGCAGGTCACCCGCCGCGACGTACATGTGCGTCCAGCTGTTCGATCAGGCAAGGTGTAACCGGAGATCGATCGGTGGCCCGGTGCCACCAGGGGTGGCGAGGAGCGGAAGTGCCGAAGCGGGGCCGACCGGGCGGGGGCAAGCGGGCGAGGGGAGGCCGGGCGGCCCGCCAGGCGCGGCGCACGCCGCCGGTCCAGCCGGTCCACCCCTCCGACGCGCCGCCCACCGAGGGCCTGCTCGGCCACCCGGCCCCGGTCGTCGAGCCGACCACCGTCGTGCCGCTCGTCCCGCCCGTCCCCGAGACCAGGGGCCTGCTGACCCCGGAGCCCGTGGCTCCGCAGCCGCAGCTCTCGCCGTCACTGGCCCTGCCCTCGCGGTCGTCCGCCGCCCGGCAGGAGGACGCGACCCCGGACGCCGGGTCGACCACCTCGACCACCTCGACCACCTCGACCACCTCGACCGCCTCGACCGCCTCCGCCCCGGCCGAAGCGCGCCCGCGCCGCCGCTCGGTCGCCGAGGACACCCTGACGCCCGAGGAGTGGCGGGCCGCCGGCTACACCCCGCCCACCGGCATCCCCGTCCCGGAGCTGACCCCCGGCGCGCCCGGCGAGGCGCCCTGGCCGGACCGGATGCGCACGCTCCTGCGCACCCCGATGTCCGAGCGCCCCGCCTTCGAGCGGACGGCCCGTGAGCTGCACCCCTCGGCGGCCCGGAACGTCCCCCGCATCCTCGACCTGACGCTGCGCATCGGCGAGCTGCTGCTGGCGAGCGGCGAGGCCGCCGAGGACGTCGAGGCGGCGATGCTCGGCATCGCGCACGCCTACCGGCTGGACCACTGCGAGCCGCAGGTGACCTTCACCCTGATCGGCATCTCGCACCAGCCCTCGCTGGTCGAGCCGCCGATCACCGCGGACCGCGTGGTGCGCCGCCGCACCTCCGACTACACCCGGCTGAACGCGGTGTACGAGCTGGTCGCGGACATCACGGCGGAGCAGGTCACGGTCAACGACGCCTACCGCCGGCTCGCCGAGATCCGGCGCAACCGGCACCCGTACCCGGCCTGGCTGCTCGCCCTGACCACCGGTCTGCTGGCCGGCGCGGCGACGTTCCTGGTCGGCGGGCGGGTCGACGACAAGGGGTGGCTGGTCTTCGCGAGCGCGTTCATCGCGGCCGTGCTCGGCGACCGGCTGGCCTCCGGGCTGGCCCGGCGCCGGCTGCCGGAGTTCTACCAGTTCGTCGCCGCGGCGATGCCGGCCGCCGCCTCCGGGATCATCCTGTCCTTCAACGACTGGGGCCTGCGCGGCTCGGTCGTGATCACCGGCGGCCTGTTCGCGCTGCTGCCCGGGCGGGCGCTGGTCGCCGCCGTCCAGGACGGCCTGACCGGCTTCTACATCACCGCCGCCGCCCGCCTCCTCGAAGTGATCTACCTGGTCGCGGGCATCGTGATCGGCGTGATGCTGATCCTCTACCTGGGCGTCGGCTTCGAGGCTCGGCTGCGGCCGGACGAGAGCCTGGTGGGGATCAGCTACCCGCCGGTCCAGATGGTGGCGGCGCTCGTGCTGACCCTCGCGTTCGCGATGCTGCTGCAGACCGACCGCCGCACCCTCGCCCTCGTGACGGTGAACAGCGGCATCGGCTGGGCGAGCTACGGCGTGCTGGTCTACAACGGCGGCGTCTCCCCGATAGTGGCCACCGGCGTCGCGGCCGGTCTGGTGGGCCTCTTCGGCCAGCTGATGGCGCGTTACCGCAGCGGCTCGGCGCTGCCGTACGT
Source organism: Kitasatospora sp. NPDC059722 (assembly GCF_042733235.1). Lineage (NCBI taxonomy): Bacteria > Bacillati > Actinomycetota > Actinomycetes > Kitasatosporales > Streptomycetaceae > Kitasatospora > Kitasatospora sp. NPDC059722. The sequence goes on along the minus strand of NZ_JBHWGD010000090.1, from coordinate 1,221 downwards.
GACGGCGGCGATCGGCCCGCTGATGCCGGGTTCGGCGCTCTACCTCGGGATGCTGGCCTTCGCCCAGGGGCACTCCAGCGCCGGGCTGGTGTCGATCACCCGGGCCGCCGCGATCGCGATGGCGCTGGCCATCGGGGTCAACCTCGGTGGCGAGATCGCCCGGCTGTTCATGAAGTTGCCCGTCGGCGCCGAGCGTCCCTCGCTGTACCCGGTCGTGCCCCGCCGGGCCGCCAAGCGCACCCGGGGCTTCTGACCGGCCGTTGGACGGGGTGTTGGGCCGGAGTCGGGCTCCGGGCCACGTCACGGCGGGCAGGACGCAGGACCAGGAACGAAGGTAAGACCCATGACGACACTGCTGGACAGCTACCGCGAGCACATCGTCGCCGCGCACAAACAACCGCTGTTCCTGCTGCTGGTCGGGTTCATCACCTCCTTCGTGTTCATCCGGTTCAGCGTGCGGATGATCCGCGCCCAGGTCAGGTGGTGGCCCGGCAACGTCACGCCCGGCGGCCTGCACATCCACCACATGGTGTTCGGCCTGGGCTTCCTGCTGGTCGGGGGGATCGGGGTGTTCGCCACCTACGGCGGCCACCCGTGGATCGACGTGTTCGGGCTGCTCTTCGGCATCGGCTGCGGTCTGGTGCTGGACGAGTTCGCGCTGATCCTGCACCTGGACGACGTGTACTGGGGGGAGCAGGGCCGCAAGTCGGTGGACGCGGTGATCTTCGGGATCCTGTTCACCGCCCTGCTGCTGGTCGGCTACGTGCCGCTCGGCGTGGTGCCCGGTCAGGAGACCAGGTGGGGGCTGATCACGGTGATCTCGGTCAACGCCCTGGCCTCGGTGATCACGCTGATCAAGGGCAAGCTGTGGACCGGCCTGCTCGGCATCATGGTCCCCGGCCTCTCCTGGATCGGCGCGATCCGGCTGGCCCGGCCGAGCAGCCCGTGGGCCCGCTGGCGGTACGCCACGCGCCCCCGCCGCAGGGCGCGGGCGCTCCGGCGCGAGCGACTCCTCCACCGGCGCGCGGACCGGGCCCGCACCTGGCTCTTCGACCTGATCGCCGGCGCGCCGGACAAGGTCCCCGCCAACCACCCCGCCGCCCACCGGGTGGCCGAGCGGATGGCCGCCCGGGCCACCGCCCACCTGGACGCCCACGCCGCCCGGGCGCTGGCCCGGCGGTCGGCGCGGCTCGCCGACCGCCGCTCGGCCGCCGCCCACGC
>NZ_JBHWGD010000089.1:22504-27623 GCF_042733235.1 Kitasatospora sp. NPDC059722 | reverse complement strand
GGTAGAGCATGGCCAGGTCGGTGCGGCCGTCGCCGTTGAAGTCCCCGGCGACGAGCTTCATCGCATTGCGGTCCCAGTGGCCCTCGGCCGGCACCATGTATCCGGCAGTGAAGTCGCCCAGCAGCCCGTCGGTGCCGGCCGCCGACGTGTAGAAGCCGATCCGCCCGTCGGCGTGGTAGTACGTCATGATGACGTCGTCACGCCCGTCGCCGTTGGTGTCGCCCGCGAACAGCTGGATCGCGTTCCAGTCCCAGTTGCCGCTGGCCGGGGTGGACTTGGGGGAGGCCGCGAACTGGCCGATGTGCCCGGTGGCGTCGGCCAGGCCGGTGTAGTAGTCGATGGAGCCGTCGGGGCGGCGGTAGAGCATGGCCAGGTCGGTGCGGCCGTCGCCGTTGAAGTCCCCTGCGACGAGCTTCATCGCATTGCGGTCCCAGTGGCCCTCGGCCGGCACCATGTATCCGGCCGTGAAGTCGCCCAGCAGCCCGTCCGTGTCGGTCAGCGACGTGTAGAAACCGATCCGCCCGTCCGCGTGGTAGTACGTCATGATGACGTCGTCACGCCCGTCGCCGTTGGTGTCGCCCGCGAACAGCTGGATCGCGTTCCAGTCCCAGTTGCCGCTCGCCGGAACCGACTTGGGAGAGGACTTGAACGCGCCGATGTGCCCGGTGGCGTCCGCCAGCGCGGTGTAGAAGTCGATCGAGCCGTCGGGGCGGCGGTAGAGCATGGCCAGGTCGGTGCGGCCGTCGCCGTTGAAGTCCCCGGCGACGAGCTTCATCGCATTGCGGTCCCAGTGGCCCTCGGCCGGCACCGTGTACCCGGCCGTGAAGTCGCCCAGCAGCCCGTTCGCGTCGCCCGGCGCGGTGTAGAAACCGATCCGCCCGTCCGCGTGGTAGTACGCCATGAGCGCGTCCGCACGCCCGTCGCCGTCCGTGTCACCGCGCACGCCGCGCTTGTGCACGACGCCGTTGACCCACCCGGCCACGTCGTCCACCCGGCTGGAGGACACCCCGGTACGGGTCTCGGCCACCCCCAGGCACCCGCCCTGCCACGAACGCGACGCCACCGCCACCAGCTCGGCCCTGCCGTTCGCCTCACGGACCGTGGGCGCACCCGTGTCGCCCTTGCACACCGCCGCCCCGTTCTGGCCGCTGGTGGCGACGGTCGTCGCCTGCACGGCGTCCAGACCGAACACCCCCGAGTGGAGCTTGCCCGGCACCCACTCGTCCTTGGTGCGCCCGTACCCCGCCACACGCAGCTTCTCGCCCGCCACCGGCGCGCCCGTCGCCACGGCCAGCGGCGCGATGCCGTCCACCGGCGTGCTCAGCCGCGCCAGCACCAGGTCCCGGTCGGCCCGCGGCACCAGCTGCGTCACCTGCACCTCCCGCCCGCCCGACCCGGCCAGATCGGTGCGCCCGACGACGGCGGTGGTCTTCCACTTCGGCGCGCCGGCCGTCAGCGCCTGCGGCTGCGCCGGGTCGTCGGAGAAGCAACCGGCGGCCGTGACGATCCAGTTGCGGTCCACCAGCGCACCGGTGCAGGAGCGCAGGCCGTCACCGATCGAGAGCTTCGCGGTGTAGGCGTACGCCCCGTCCGCCGCCGCGTCCCCGACGACGGCCCCGGCCGGCGCGGCGGAGAAGGTGGTCAGCGCACCGGCGGCCGCGGCGACCGCGACGCAGAGTATGCCCGCGCGGCGCGAACGGGACGAAGTGCTGTGGGACATGGGAACGTTCCCCCCTGGGAAAGGCCGGGATCAGCCGGCGGTGGTGGTAGCGGCGATGACGGCGGCAGTGACGATGACGGCGGCAGTGGCGGCGACGGCGGTAGCGGCACTGCCGACGGCGGTGCCGGGCAGGACAGCGGCACCCCTTCGCGCAGGACTACTCGCCCCGTGCACCCATCCCCCCGTTTCTGCAGCTCCGCAGCGCATGCGGACCTTGTGGTGCAATGCGCCCGGGACGGCCCGCATCGTTCCCCCGGGACACCTGACCAAAGGTCATGGGGGAGTAAGGCAAAGCCAAAGAGTAGGAGATCACAGGACGTGCAGAAACGGCTGCGCCCGTTGGGGATCTTGGCCGGAAATCCTCGGCGATCTGCATGATCACGCAGGTTCCCGCGCTGGTCCGGGGGGTTGCCGGGGTACTGCGGCCCGGCGCGTACCGGGGTGTTGGAGACCGTTGCGGAAACCTGAAGAGCCGGTTCGCGCCACGGCCGGGAATTCCGCGTCCCGTTCTCCGGACGGTTCGCATCGTGTGCCGTGCGTTCGCCGCGTACTCGGATCAGGCGTGGACGAAGGAGAGTCGGGGAGCTTTCCCGGACACTTCGGTGTGCGGGGTGTGCGGGGTGTGCGGGGTGTGCGGTCCGCGGGAGGCGGTGCCGCGGCGGTGGCCGTCTTCCGGCCCTCCGGGCTCCGGTGCTCCGGGTTCCGGCGCTCCTGCGGGGCATTCGGCGTCCGGGGATTCCCGCAGGCCTCGTCCGGAGAGCGCCGAGGCCCTGCTGCCCCTGGTGTCACGGGGCGGCAGGGTCTCGGTGTGTGCGTGTACGGGCGGTGATCGCGGCGCCCGCGGCCTTCGGTCAGCTCGCGCCGGCGGGGGGCTTGCCGGTCTCGTGGGCCAGGGCCTTCTTGGAGACCGCGTCGAGCAGCGGGCTCAGACGGTCGGTCAGGTGCTGGTAGTCGGTGGCGTGGCCGTCGGACCACTGGCCGAGGCCGACGATCATCGCGCGGCCGGCGCCCGCGAAGGACTGCACCATCCCGCTGTCGGCCGGCAGGACGGGCAGGCCCGCGCCCGGGGGCGGGGCCTGGGCGCCGACCTGGTGGTCGGTGATGTCCGCGGCCAGCCGGGTGAGCACGTGGGCGGTGTCGGCGGGGTCGCTGAAGGTGAACACCGACAGGTTGTACTGGTTGCTCCGCTCGTCCTTGTACAGGGCGACCTGGTGGCTGAGGCAGCCGTGACCCTGCTTCACCAGCGCGATCAGGCGCGGGCCCACCGAGTCCGCACTCGTGCACGTGGTCAGCGTCTTCGAGCCGACCCGGGTGTAGACGATGCCGCCGGCCGTCACCTGCGCCGGGTACGCGTCCTCCAGCGCGATCGGCGCCAGCGCGCCCGGCGCGCCCGGCGAGGCCGAAGCGGCGGCGGAGGGGGCGGGGGCGGGCGCGCCGGGCGCGGGGGTGGAGGCGGCGGGCGCCGGGGCGGGCTTCGCGGCCGGGGCGCCGTCGTCGCCGGCCGGCTGGAGGACCCGCATCACCGCGAAGGCGACCGCCGCCGCGCCCGCCGCGTACGCCAGGTTGCGCGGCCAGACCCGGGGCAGCTCGCCGCCGCGGTCGTCACTGCTGTTGTTGCTGTTGCTGCTACTGCTGTTCACGGGCAAACGCTAGTGGCCGGTCGCGGGTGAACTGAAATTCGTGCAGGTCACGGCTTGATCACCGTTGTTCCGGCGGCCGTGGCCTCGCGTTCCAGCGGGCGCCGCACCGCCCACGGCAGGACGAACCACAGGCCCGCGAAGACCAGCGCCACCACCCCGGAGATCACCAGCGCCACCGGTGTGCCGAGGACGACGTCCAGCACCAGCAGCACCGCGCCGCTCAGCGCCGAGGCCAGCAGCACCAGGCCGAGCTGGGCGATGCGCACCGACACCCTGACGATCCGTTCCTTGCCCGGGTGGCGGAACAGGCCGCGGTGCAGCGCCACCGGCGTCGCGAACACCGCGGAGGCCAGCACCGCCAGCAGCAGCGTGGTGACGTACACGTCCTGCTGCAGGTCGCCGAGCTCGGCGAAGCGCGGGGTGAAGGCCACCCCGAGCAGGAACGCGAACACGATCTGCACCCCGGTCTGCAGCACCCGCAGCTCCTGCAGCAGCTCGATCAGCCGCCGGTCCGCCCGCGCCGCCGGGCTCTCCGTGAAGAAGGGCGGCGCGGGGGAGGGGGTGCCGGACGGGGGCTGCGGCGCAGGGGTGCTGGTCATGCGTCACATTGTGCGGGCCCGCGCGGGTCGGTGGCCGCCGTCCGGGCGGCCGGTGTCCGGGCCCGCCTCCAGGCGCTGCTGCCAGACGGTCAGCAGCCCCTCCAGCGCGCGCGCCTGCCCGGGGTCGAGCAGGGCGAGCAGCCGGTGCTCGTTGCGCATGTGCGCGGTGAACGCCTCGTCGATCAGCCGCACGCCCGCCCCGGTGAGCGCGACCACGCGCCCGCGCCGGTCGCCCTCGGCCTGGCGGCGGGTGACCAGCCCGGCCCGTTCCAGCCGGTCGATGCGCTTGGTCATCGCCCCGGTGGTCACCATCGTGTGCGCCGCCAGCTCCCCGGGCGCCCGCTCGTACGGAGCCCCGGCCCGGCGCAGCGCCGCCAGGACGTCGAACTCGCCCTCGCCCAGGCCGTAGCGCGCGTAGACCAGGTTCAGCTCGCCGGTCAGGCGCGCGGCCAGACGGTGCAGGCGCCCGATCACGGCCTGCGGGGAGACGTCCAGGTCGGGACGCTCGCGGCGCCACTCGGCCTGGATCGCGGCCACGTGGTCCGGGCCGAGTGGGGCTTGCGGGGCGGGGTCCCGTGGGTCGTGCCGGTCCGGGGCCTGCGGGTCCTGCCGGTCGGGGGCCTGCGGGTCCTGCGGGGCGGGGTCCTGCGGGTCCTGCCGGTGGGGGTCCTGCGAGTCCTGCGGCGCGGGGTGCTTCGGCTCCATGGCGCCCATCGTAGCGCGCATAGCTTCCTGGGAAGCTATATTGGCTTCCATGGAAGGTAATCTGCGGTGGGTGCTCCTGACCGCCCTCGCCCCCCTCGCCTGGGGCGCCAACTACTACGTCACCCGCGCCTGGCTGCCCCCCGACCAGCCCCTGTGGGGAGCCGCCCTGCGCGCCCTGCCCGCCGGCCTGCTCCTGCTCGCCCTCGCCCGCCGCCGCCCCCACGGCCCCTGGTGGTGGCGCTCGGCCCTGCTCGGCACCCTCAACACCGCCGTCTTCTTCGTCCTGCTCTACCTCGCCTCCCAGCAGCTGCCCACCAGCACCGCCGCCACCGTCATGGCCGCCTCCCCGCTCGCCATGCTGCTCACCGCCTGGGCGCTGGCCGGCCAGCGCCCCCGGGGGCGCCCCCCGGCGGGGGCGCGGACACGCCCGGGGACATCAGTACCCCCGCGGAGGC
>NZ_JBHWGD010000089.1:0-22494 GCF_042733235.1 Kitasatospora sp. NPDC059722 | reverse complement strand
CTCCCCCGCCACGCCCCACCCCCCCCCCCCCACCGCCGCCCCCCCCCCCCCCGCCCCCGCGCCCGCCCCCCCCCCCCCCCCGCCGGCGCCGCCCCCCCCCCCCCCCCGGCGCGCCCACCTGGCGGGCGCGTTCGTCGGGCTCGGCGGGGTCGCGCTGATGCTCCTGGGCTCCGGCGCCACGGTGACCGCCGGCGGGCTCGCGGCCTCCACGGCGGCCATGCTCGTCTCCTCCGTCGGCTACGTCCTGGCCGCGCGCTGGCGCGAGGGCGCCGACCCGCTGGCCGCCACCTCCTGGCAGCTGACCGCCGGCGGCCTGCTCCTGCTGCCGCTGGCCGCCGCCGCCGAAGGCCCGCCGCCCGCCATGGACGCGCGTGTGCTGCTCGCCTTCGGCTACGTGACCGTGGTCGCGACCGCGCTCGCGTTCGCGCTCTGGTTCGCGGGCCTGCGCCACCTGCCGGCCGGCACCGTCGGCCTGCTCGGCCTGCTCAACCCGCTCGCCGGGGTGCTGCTGGGCACGGCGCTCGGCGGCGAGGACCTGGGCGCGCGGCAGGGGGCCGGACTGGTCCTGGTCCTGGCCGGCGTCCTCCTCGGCCGTCCCCGCAATGCCTCCCGCACCCCGCCCTCGGGCGCGCCGCAGCCGGAGGTGCCCAGGCCGGCCCGCACCGGCGGCTGAACGCCCGTCACGGCGGCCCTCCGCCCGTCGGGCCGGTCCGGGATGTCGGAGGGCGTGGCTACGATCCCGGGCATGGGCTACACCACGGAATTCACCGGCCGGATCGCCGTCGAGCCGCCGCTCAACGAGCAGGAGGCCGCCTACCTGCGGAAGTTCGCCGGCACCCGGCGCATGGACCGTGCCAACGGCCCCTACTACGTCGACGGCACCGGCCACGCGGGACAGGGCCCCGACCCGGACGTCCGCGACTCCGGCAGGCCCCCGGCGGGCCAGCCCGGCCTGTGGTGCCAGTGGGAGCCCACGGACGACGGCGCCGCGATCGAGTGGAACGGGCACGAGAAGTTCTACGAAGCGCCCGAGTGGATGGCCTACCTGGTCGACCACTTCCTCAAGCCCGGCGCCCACGCCCAGGGCGAGCCCGGGTTCGGGGACTTCACCTTCGACCACGTGCTCGACGGCGTGATCGACGCCCAGGGCGAGGAGTCCTGGGACACCTGGCAGCTGGCGGTACGTGACAACGAGGTGTCCGCGTCCGGGCCCGTCGAGCCCGAGACGGTGTGGCTCTGCGGGGGCTGCACCGAGGTGATCGCCGACGAGGACACCACCTGCTGCCCGGGCACGGACCCGATCCCGGCCTGCGCCGGGTAGGCCACCCGCGGCCGGCGCACCCGACCGCCCGTAACAGCCGCCCCCGCCCCGGGGATTCGACCGACCCCCTGACTGTCGCCTGGCTCAGCGGCTTTCGCCGGCATCACCGCCGTTACGAGCGCAAAGCCGATCGCTCCGCGGCCTTCGCCGGCATCGCGGCCGCCCTGATCCGTCACCGCCGACTCGCCACGTGCGATGACGGCTGAAGCTGTCAGCACGTGATCGGTCGCCGCCCCGAGGCACCTTTCAGGAGGCCCGGCCCTGAGCCGGGCAATGCCAGTCGGCCGCGTCGATCGCATGCCCCGCCATGTCAGCGAGGTGGAAGCAATGGCCGTTGGCCCACACCGTGACCGAATCGCGTCGATGCACGACCTGGAAGGGCTCATCCCCACGCAACGTCCCGGACCAGGAGCCGTCCGCGGCCGGTGAGTGGGTGACAACGACCCAGGTCCGCTGCCGCAGGATCTGGTAGGTGTCCGCCCAGGGCTCCACGGTCAGCTCCAGCGGCGCTTCACCGTCGTTCGTGACCAGCAACCGCGCGGTTCCCCCGACGAACATCTCCGGCACTTCTCCTTGTCTCAGGCTCTGATCCTGCAGGCGCGCACCCTCCACGGGTGCGGCGCACATGGCCTGATCCTCACACGCGGGATCAGATTCGCCGGCGGTGCCATCCCCCCTCGTCTGCCACCGCAGGTTCTCCGCAGGAGATGACTTCTTACAGCCCGAGGAGCCGTGCCTTGGCGGTGTCGAAGTCCCGCTGGGTGATGACGCCCTGGCGCACCAGCATCCCGAGCTTGGCGAGTTCGTCGGCGACCGAGGCGACGGCGGCCGGCGCCGGATGCCGTGGCGCGTGGTGAGCGGCGACGGCGTGCTCGATCGCAGCGCGCAGGGCCTCGAAGCCGGCCTGCTGGGAGCGGGTGAAGACGACACTGTTCTCGTCCTTGACGGCCTTCTGGGTCTGGCTGCCGAACCCGGACCTGATCTCGTTCCCGCCGGGGAGGCTGAACTGGACGTAGCCGTTGACGGCCAGCCCGGCAGGCTTCCAGCGGACGGCGGAGATCTGGGAGACGTGGAGTCGCTTCTCGCCCTTGCCGACGACGGACCGGGCGAGCAAGCCGTTGCGGGTGATGGTCACGTACTGTCCGTCGAAGTGGACCTGGCCGGTCTTGCCCTTGGCGTGGATCACCGCGCTGCCCTCCGGTTGGTGGTGTGCGCGTGATCGTAGTGGCCTGTACTCCGGCGCGGACGGGAACGGCTCTCTTTCTTCCGGGCGCGACGACGGCTGCCGCTGCGGGCGCTGACGGACGGCCCGCTGTATGCGCCGGTGACGGCGCCAGGCGTGCGGGAGTTCGCTGTGCGCACGGGCGTCCGGTAGGGCGGTCGGCAGGTGGGGCGGTCGGCAGGTGGGGAGCCCGGGCGGGGCCGCGGGCCGGCCGGATCCGTCGGTATGGGGACGGATGCGGTGGTGGCCGCGGCGCGGGCGCTGTGGGGGAAGTGGCAGGTGTGGAAGGGGAGTTCCCGGCTACGTGGGTGCGGGTGGCCCTCTCGCCGCGGTCGCGGGTGTGTCCGCCGGGCTGGGTCGGGGGCGTGTCGCTGGGCGGGGCGGTGCTCGTGACCGCGCCCACCGGGCAGGCGGTGGCGCTCGTGCGGGAGGCTTTGCGGGTGTTGGGGTGAGTGGATGTCTGGTGGGGGGTGGGGGCTTCGGCGGCCGCGGCTGGCCGGGCGTGTGCGGGGGAGTGAGGGCGGTGGGCCGCTGCCGGGTGGGTCACAGGTGGCGGTCGAGGGTGGGGTCGGTGCCGGCCGGGGGCAGGGTCAGGACGGCCTTGCCGCGGATGTCGCGGCGGGCCAGGGCGGTGAGCGCGTCGGGGGTGCGGGTCCAGTCGGCGGTGAGGCTCGTGTGGGGGGTGAGCCGGCCGTCGGCGACCAGGCGCACCAGGGTGGCGAGGTCGGCCGCCATGCCCGGACCGGCCTCTCCGGCGGCGCCGGCGGGGTCGCCGCTGATCAGGCCGACGAGGCGGGCGTTCCAGCCCTGGGCGTAGAAGTCGCCGATGGACAGCTGGGAGGGCCCGGCGACGTTCCCGTACAGGACGGCGGTGGCGCCGGGGGCGAGGAGGCGGACGGCGTCGGTGAGGCCGGGGCCGCCGATGCCGTCCAGGACCAGCTGGTAGGGGCCGTGGGCGGCGGCGTCCGCGAGGCCGGTGACGGTGTGGCGGGCGCCCAGGGCCCGGGCGGCCTCGGCCCGTTCGGGCCGGCTGACGTGGGCGGTGACGCGGGCGCCGGCGGCCGCCGCGAGCTGGACGGCGAACTGGCCGACGCCGCCGGTGGCGCCCGTGACCAGGACGTTCGCGCCCAGGAGCGGGCCGCCCTGGCGCAGGGCCCGCAGTGCGGTGACGCCCGCGATGGGCAGGGTCGCCGCCTGCGTGAAGGGGACGGCGTCCGCCAGGACGGCGGCGCTGTGGACGGGCACGGCCGCGCGCTCGGCCCAGCCGTGCTCGTCCAGGCGCGCCAGCACGCGGGTGCCGGCGGCGGGGCCGGTGCCGTCGGCGGCGGCGCGCAGCACGGTGCCGGCGACGTCCTGGCCGGGGCGCCAGCCGTCGGGGCGGCGGCGGATGAGGTTGAGCTCGTCGCGGTTGAGGGCGTAGGCGTGGACGGCCATGAGGAACTCGCCGTCGGCGGGCTCGGGTTCGGGCAGGGTGTCGCTCAGGCGCAGGCCGGCCGGGGCGGTGGGGTCGGTGATGAAGCCGCGCATCGTGATCAGTCCTTCAGGGGGAGGGGGGAGGGGGAGGGCAAAGGGGGGCAGGAGGTCAGGCGGAGACGGGGGTCTTGGTGTCCGGGGCCGCGGCGGAGACGGGCGCGGCGGCGGGTGCCTGGGGCCGGGGAAGCCGCGTGACCAGGGCGGTCGCCGCCGCGTACAGCAGCGCGGCGAGCCACAGGGCGTGTTCGGCGGCGTCCGCGTAGCCGGCCGGGGTGGGGTGGTGGCCCAGGGCGGAGAAGAAGACGGCGCCGAGGACGGCCACGCCGGTGGCGGTGGAGAACTGCTGGGTGGTCGTCAGGATCCCGGAGGCGGCGCCGGCCCGCTCGGGGCGCACGCCGCCCAGGACGGTGCCGGTCAGGGCGGGCATGGTCAGCCCGCTGCCCAGGCCCACCAGGGCCAGCGGCGCGGCTATCAGCGGCGCTCCGGCCGAGGCGCCGGCCAGGTGCAGTTCGAGGGCGAGCAGGGCGATGCCGGCGGTGCCCAGGGCGTTGCCGGCCAGCAGGGCGCGCGAGCCCAGGCGGGCGGCTAGGTGCCGGCCGAGCAGGGCGGCGGTCATGGTGCCGGCGCCCAGCGGCACGAACACCAGCCCGGCGTGGGCGGCGTCCAGGCCGAGCCCGCCCTGCAGGAGCAGGGTGGTGGTGAGCATCAGGCCGCCGAAGGAGGCCATGACGGCGACGTTGACGAGCAGTCCGACGCGCAGCGGGCGGGAGGCGAACAGGGCGAGGTCGAGCAGCGGCTCGCCGCCGCGCGCGGCCAGGCGGCGCATCCAGGCCAGGGCCGCGGCCAGCGCGGGCACGGCGGCCGCCAGCGACAGCACGCTCCACAGCGGCCAGCCCTCCTCGCGTCCGACCACCAGCGGCACCAGGGCGAGCGCGAGGGCGAGGGTCAGGGCGAGCGCGCCGACCGGGTCCAGGCCGGGGCGGGCGGCGGGGGCGCGCCGGGGCAGCAGACGGGCGGCCGCGGCGAGCGCGGCGACGCCGACGGGCCCGTTCACCAGGAAGATCACCCGCCAGCCCAGGCCGAACACGTCGGCCTGCAGCAGCGCTCCGCCCAGCACCTGCCCGGCTATGCCGCCCAGACTGATCGTCAGCCCGAACCAGGCCAGGGCGCGCGGGCGCTCCCCGGCCGGGAAGGCGGCCGTGATCAGGGCGAGGACCTGCGGGGCCATCGCCGCCGCCGCCAGGCCCTGCACGAGACGGGCGGCGATCAGCTCGGGGGCACTGGCGGCCAGCCCGCACAGCAGGGACGCGGCCGTGAAGCCCGCCATGCCGAGCAGGAACAGGCGGCGGTGGCCGAACAGGTCGCCCAGCTTGCCGCCGGTGACCAGGCCCGCCGCGTAGGTGAACCCGTAGCCGCCGACGACCAGTTCGAGCGCGGCCGGCCCCGCCCCCAGGTCGCGGGCCAGGGAGGGCGCGGCGACGTTGACGACCATGTAGTCGAACGCGGCCATGAAGGTCGCCAGCAGGATCACCGGCAGGGTGCGCCAGCGGCGCGGATCGGGAAGAACGGTGTGCACGGACGGAGCCTTTCGTCGGCGCACCGCGTGGTGCGCGGCGGTGTCGATCACCGCTGGGAAGAGCCTCGCTCCGCACACCCGCCCCGCACATGGGGCGGATTGCCTAGACACCTCTTCAGATCCGGCGCCCGGGCGCCCCGAACCCTGCCGAACGGCACACAACCCAGGCCCCGGCCAGGGCGTCGGCCGCCTCGGCCAGGTCCTCGGCCAGGACCTCGACCCGCCCGCCCCGCCCGGCCCGACCGTCCCGCCCGCCCCGAGCACCTCGGCGCACCCCCGCCCGCCCCGACGTAGGATGCCGCCGGTGATCACGCCGTCCCGCCCCGCGCCCCTGCTGGCCCGCAGCGCCGAACTGCGCGCCCTCGCCGACGCCCACGCCCACGCGTGCGCCGCCGGCCCGCTGACGGTCCTCGTCGGCGGGGAAGCCGGGATCGGCAAGACCCGCCTCGTCGAGGAGTTCACCACCCACCTCGCCGCGCACACCGACACCCGCGCCTACCTCGGCGGCTGCCTGGCCCTGGGCGCCGACAGCCTCCCCTACGCCCCGTTCGCCGCCCTGCTGCGCGCCCTGGCACGCGAGTTCGGCACCCCGTGGACGGCCGGCGCCCTCGGCCCCGCCGGGCGCCGCGCCCTCGCCCCCTGGCTGCCCGAACTCGACGGCACCCCCCACCCGCACGCCCTCGACGACCCCCGGACACCGCCCGCACCCGACCCCCACGGACGCTCCCGCCTCTTCGACGCCGTCCGCACCCTCGTCGAGGCCGCCGCCGCACACCACCCCGTCGTCCTGGTCGTCGAGGACCTCCACTGGGCCGACACCTCCAGCCGCGACCTCCTGCTCTACCTCGCCCGCACCCTCACCCGCCCCGGCGTCCTCCTCCTGGCCACCCACCGCTCCACCGACCTGCCCGACGACCACCCCCTGCACCCCCTGCTCACCGCCCTCACCCGCCTGGGCCCCGTACGCCGCGTCGACCCCGCCCCGCTGCGCCGCGCCGACGTCGCCCGCTGGCTGGCCGACCACGGACTCGACCCCGCCCGCGCCGAGGAGATCCACCGCCGCAGCCAGGGCAACCCCCTGTTCGTCGAGGCCCTCGCCGACGCCGGCGGCCCCGCCACCCCCGTCCCCCTGCGCGACCTGCTGCTCACCGCCCTGCGCGAACTGCCCGATGCCGCACGGCAGGTGGTGCGCGCCGCCTCGGCCGCCTGCGTCGTCGAGGACACCGTCGGCCACCGCCTGCTCACCGCCGTCCTGCCCGACCACGCGGACCTGGACCAGTGGCTGCGCCAGGCCGTCGAACGCCGCCTGCTGCAGCCCGACGGCGACGGCTACCGCTTCCGCCACGCCCTGCTGCGCGCCGCCGTCCACGAGGACCTGCTGCCCGGCGAACGCGCCCGCCTGCACGCCGCCTACGCCCGCGCGCTGGCCGCCGACCCCGCCCTCGCCGCACCCGACCGGCTCGACGCGGCCCTGGCCGCCCACTGGCACGCCGCCGGCGACCGCCCCCGCGCGCTGGCCGCCGCCGCCCGCGCCGCCGACCGGGCCCGGCGCGCCCACGCCTACGCCGAGCAACTCGCGCTGCTGGAACGGGTCCTGGACCTCTGGCCCGCCGACGGCCACCCCGCCGGCGGCCACCCCGACACCGATGCCGGCACCGATGCCGCCGCCCCGCCCGAGCGCGCCGACGTGGCGGCCGCCGCCGCCCGCGCCGCCCTGGACGCCGGCCAGGCCCTGCGCGGCATCGCCCACGCCACCACCGCCCTCGACCTCCTCGACACCACCCCCACGGGCCCCGCCGCACCGCCCGCCGCCGCCCGCCGCGCCCTGCTCCTGGAGACCCGCAGCCTGCTCAAGCACCGCGCCGGCCAGGACGGCCTGGACGACCTGCGCGAAGCCGTCCGCGCCCTGCCCGACACCCCCACCGCACCGGACACCCCCACCGACGCCCCCGCCGTCGCCGTCCGCGCCCGCCTGCTCGCCACCCTCGCCAGCCGCCTGTGGGTCCTGACCCACCACCACGAGGCCCTCGGCCACGCCGAAACCGCCCTCCACCTCGCCCGCCGGGCCGGCGACCCCGGCGTCCAGGCCCTCGCCCTGGCCACCCTCGCCGCCCACGCCTCCCACACCGGAAACCCCCACCAGGCCCGCGCCCACTGCGACACCGCCGCCCGCCTGGCCGCCGAGGCCGGCGACGACGACACCGCCGCCCTCGTCGCCGTCGTCGCCTGCGTCACCCACAAGGCCGACGGCCGCTACGAGGACGCCGCCACCGCCGCCCGCCACGGCCTGGACGCCGCCCGCCGGGCCGGACTGGCCGGCAGCCGCGGCGCCGTCCTGGCCGCCGTCCTCGCCGACGCCCTCACCCACCTCGGCCACCACGACCAGGCCCGCACCGCCGCCGAGGACGCCCTCGCCCTCGACCCGCCGCCCCTGTACCGGGCCGTCCTGCTCACCTGCCTGGGCACCCTCGCCCTCACCGCCGACGACACCGGCGCCGCCACCGAGGCCGCCGCCCACGCCGAACGCCTCCTGACCCCCCACTACACCGGCCGCGAATTCCTCCTGCCGCTGCACGACCTCCAGCTGCGCACCGCCCTCGCCACCGGCGACCACACCCGCGCCGCCCACCTGCTGCGCACCGCCCTCGCCGACCCGCACCTGGCCGACCACCCCGCCCTCGCCTGGCCGCTGGCCCACACCGGCCTGTTCACCGCCCAGGCCCTGCACCCCGACCCGGTGGCCGCCGGCCTCACCACCGCCCTCACCGCCCTCGTCGAGCACCTGCCCGCCCCCGGCCCCCTCCAGCAGGCCCACCGCGCCTCCTGCCGCGCCCTCCTGAGCACCGAGGCCGCCGCCCAGCACGCCGCCGTCACCGCCTGGCGCGCCCTCGCCCACCCCCACCCCCTCGCCGAAGCCCTGCTGCGCGCCGCCGACGCCGCCCTGGCCACCGGCGAGCGCACCGCCGCCGAGGAGTTCCTGCGCGAGGCCGACGCCCTCGCCACCGCCCTGCCCGCCCCGGCCCTCACCCGCCACGCCGCCCGCCTGGCCGCCCGCCACCGCCTGACCACCACCGCCCCCGAAGGTGCCCAGGGCCTGGGCCTGACTCCGCGCGAGACCGACGTGCTGCGCCTGGTCGCCCAGGGCCACAGCAACCGCGCCATCGGCGAGGCCCTGTTCATCTCCGCCAAGACCGCCGGCGTCCACGTTTCCAACATCCTCGCCAAACTCGCCGTCACCTCCCGCACCGAGGCCGCCGCCCTAGCCCACCACCGCCGCCTCTTCGACTGACGTCCGCCCCTCCCGGCGGGACGGCCGCCGGTACGTCTGGCGGCCTGGCGGAACCCTCCGGGGGCGAGGGGATGCGAGAACCGCGGGTCCCCGCTCCCGGCCGTCGGCGGCGGGGACGGGAGGCGGCTGCCGCCGGTACGCCTGGCTTGCGGAGCTCTCCGGGGGAGGGCAGGCCCGGTGGCCGCCCGCGGTACCGGTCGTCCGGGAACGTACGGACGCCGGCCGGGAGATGTGCCCGCCCCGCCCCGCGCCGTGCGCACCTCCGCGACTGGACCGGGCCCCTCGCGCGCTGGTGGAATGACCCGCGCGCGAGGGGCGCGGGTGTCACGGATCACGGGGGAGTGCCGGTGCGCACGGGGATGGAACTGGCCGACCGCTACGAGCTGGCCGGCCTGATCGGCCGCGGCGGCATGGGCGAGGTGTGGCGCGCCACCGACCGGCGGCTGCGCCGCCCGGTGGCCGTCAAGATCCTGCCGCTGGCCGCCGGCGCGGACGCCACCGAGGTGGCCCGCTTCCGCCGCGAGGCCGAGATCGCCGCCCAGCTGGTCCACCCGGGCATCACCACCGTCTTCGACGTCGGCGAGCACCACGACGGCACCCAGCCCCTGTTGTTCCTCGTCGTGACTCCTCCCCCGCGTGAACGCGAGGGCTTCTCGCTATGCCGGTTGGGCTTCGCGACGGGCCAGCCCGGCCCGTAAGACATTGACGGCTGCCACCGTGTCGGCGTGCGCCTGGTAATCACAGCCAGTGCAGCGGAAGACCGCCTGGGTGGGCCGGTTCTCCGCGGTGGTGTGCCCGCATTGGGGGCACTGGCGGGAGGTGTTGCGGGGGTCCACGGCCATCGTTTCCCGTCCGGCGCATGCTGCCTTGGCGGTGAGGATCGTCAGGAACACCCCCCAACCGGCATCGGAGATCGAGCGGTTGAGTCCGGCCTTCGCCGCAGCACCGTTGGGCAGAAAGCCGCCCGGCCGTTCGGGGTCGGGCCTCGGGGCCGGAGCGCGGAGCATGTTGCGGATCCTGAGATCCTCGTGCGCGATGAAGTCGTGCCCGCGCACGAGGCCCAGTGCGGTCTTGTGCGCGTGGTCCAGGCGCCGGCGGCGGACCTTGCGGTGCAGCCCGGCCACGGTCTCCACGGCTTTGCGACGGCGCTTGCTGCCGCGCTTGCACCGCGACAGAGCCTGCTGTGCGGCTTCGAGCTTCGCGGCGGCCTTCCGGCCGTGGCAGGGGTTGGGCACGAAGTCGCCATCGGAGTCGGCGAGGAAGTTGGCTATGCCCATGTCGATGCCGATGGCGTTGCCGGTCACCGGGAGGGGTTCGGGCCGGGTCTGTTCGGCGGTCAGGATGACGTACCAGCGGCGGCCTTCCCGCTTGACCGAGACCGTCTTGACGTTGCCGGCGACGGGCCGGTGCCGGTGGACCTTGATGTGGCCGATGCCTTGCAGGCGTACGCGGGTGACGGGGTCGTGCGGGGTGGAGTCCCAGCGGCAGCCGTCGCCATCTTTCGGCCATTCCACGGTGTCGAACCGCTTGTCGGAGCGGAAGCGCGGATAGCCAGGCTTGTCGCCGGACTTGACCCGGCGGAAGAACGCGGCGAACGCCTTGTCCAGCCGGCGCAGGGTGGCCTGCTGCGAGCTGAACGACCAGCGGCCATGGCACTCGGGATCGAAGGCCCGGATGTCCTTGAGCTGAGCGGACTGCTCGCCGTAGCGGACCATCGTCTTCGAGACATGCCGGTAGGCGTCGCGGCGTTCCTGCAGTGCCGCGTTGTACAGCGAGCAGTGATCACGCAGCATCCCGGCCAGCGCGCCCTGCTGGCCCACGGTGGGCCGCATCAGGAACTTGTACGCCCGGATCAACGCGGCCCACCCCCTTCAGCAACCGCGTCGTCAACGTAGCCGGTGCCACTGACAACGCAGCGAACTCCGCCGCTGTCCCGTGGTTTCGCGGCAGGATCTCGCTGGCTGTTTGACGGTACTCCGCAACTGGAGCCAGAAGCGCACAAAGCCACTGGCCAGCTCACCGCCGGTACCCGGTTCTGCCTCGACAGCAGCGACCAGTCGGGCCACAGCGTCATGTACCTCGAACTGCGCGTCAAGGACCCCGACCGCGACCTCACCTTCACCGCCACCGCCTGGAAGCAGTCCGCGCGCTGACCCGAGCACTGACCCGCGCACGAGGCCGCGGGAAATCCCGTCGCGCCGCGCCGCCCGCCTTCCCTAGACTCGCCGGGCAGTCACGCCCGTGACGCGCCGAGACCAGCAGTGAGGGGAGGGGAGTGGCCATGGCCGCCCAGCGCACCGCCGCCACCCCCTCCACGGCTCCTGCCGCCTCTCCCGCGTCCCGGTACGAGGTGATCCTGGTGTCCCCGTCCTTCCGGTGCCCGCTGCGCGGCCGGCACCGGGGGACGAGTGCGACGAACGCCTGAACGAGGCCACCCGCAGACGGCCGAGAGCCGCACACGCCACCACAGGTGACGTCACGTCAGCACCCGTCCAATCGCGCGCCCACCCACCCACGGATCACCTCCGAAAGGCCGGGCCATGCGCACCGAGACCACCACCAGCACCGCCACCACCACGACCACCGGCACCACCACCGCGATCGCCGCCGTCCGCAACCTCGGCATCCTCGCCCACGTCGACGCCGGCAAGACCACCGTCACCGAACGGATCCTCTACCTCACCGGCACCACCCACAAGCGCGGCGAGGTCCACGACGGCACCACCGTCACCGACTTCGACCCCCAGGAACGCGACCGCGGCATCACCATCTTCGCCGCCGCCGTCTCCTGCGCCTGGGCCGGGCACCGGATCAACCTCATCGACACCCCCGGCCACGTCGACTTCGCCGACGAGGTCGAGCGCTCGCTGCGCGTCCTGGACGGCGCGGTCGCGGTGTTCGACGCGGTGGCCGGCGTCGAGCCGCAGAGCGAGTCGGTGTGGCGCCAGGCCGAGCGCCACGGCGTGCCCAGGATCGCCTTCGTCAACAAGCTGGACCGCGCCGGCGCCGACCTGGACACCGCTGTCGCCTCCATCCGCGAGCGCCTGCACCCGCACCCGCTGGCCGTGCAGCTGCCCGTCGGCGCCGAGGACGCGTTCACCGGCGTCGTCGACCTGATCACCTTGCGCGCCCTGACCTGGAGCGAGGAGGACGGCATGCGCGAGCACCCGGTGCCCGCGCACCTCGCCGACGAGGCCGCCGCCCGCCGGCGCGCCCTGGAGGAGGAGGTGGCCGCCCTGCACCCCGGCGCCCTGGAGGAGTTCTGCACCGACGGCGCCCTGGGCGCCGCCACCCTGACGGCCGCCCTGCGCGACCTGACCGCCGCCGGCGAGGCGGTGGTGGTGCTGTGCGGCTCCGCCTACCGCAACCGCGGCATCGAACCGCTCCTGGACGCCGTCTGCGCCTACCTGCCCTCCCCGCTGGACGTGCCCGCCGTGCGCGGCACCGCCGGCCCCGGCGACGACACCGTCCTGGAGCGCGCCGCCGACCCCGGGCAGCCGTTCACCGCCCTGGCGTTCAAGGTGAGCGCCGCCCCCACCGGACGCCTGACCTACCTGCGCGTCTACGCCGGCCGACTGGAGAAGGGAGACCTCGTGCTGGACACCGCCACCGGCCGCCTGGAGCGCGTCGCGCGCATCCTGCGCGTCCAGGCCGACCGCCGCACCGAGACCGACCGGGCCCTGGCCGGGGACATCGTCGCCGTGATCGGCCCCAAGGCCGCCCGCGCCGGCGCCACCCTGTGCGCGCCCGGCGCCCCGATCCTGCTGGAGGCCCCGGTCAGCGCCGAGCCCGTCGTCACCGTCGCCGTCGAGGCCCGCCGCGCCGCCGACACCGACAAGCTCGCCACCGCGCTGGCCCGCCTCGCCGAGGAGGACCCGTCGCTGCGGGTGCGCACCGACCCCGAGACCGGGCAGCGCACGCTGGCCGGGCTGGGGGAGCTGCACCTGGAGGTCGCGGCGGAGAAGATCCGCCGCGAGCACGGCATCGACACCGTCGTGGGCCGCCCGCGCGTGGCCCACCGCGAACGCCTGGCCGCGGGCGTCAGCGGCTTCGTCCACCGGCACGTCAAACAGGACGGCGGCGCCGGCCAGTTCGCGCACCTGGTGCTCGACGTCCAGCCCCTGGACGACACGCAAGAGGAGGAGTTCGTGTTCACGTCCACCGTCACCGGCGGACGGGTCCCGCGCGAGTACGTGCAGGCCGTCGAGGCCGGCTGCCGCGACGCCCTCGCCGAGGGCCCGCTCGGCGGCCACCCCGTCACCGGCGTGCGCGTCACCCTCACCGACGGCGCCACCCACCCCAAGGACTCCTCCGAGCTCGCCTTCCGCACCGCCGCCCGCAACGGCGTGCGCGAGGCGCTGCGCGCCGGGCGCCTCCAGCTGCTGGAGCCCGTCGTCCAGGTGACGGTCAGCGTGCCCGAGGAGGCGCTGGGCACCGTCCTCGGCGACCTCGCCGCCCGCCGCGGCCACGTCCAGGCCACCGACGTCACCCGGGCGGGCGCCCAGGTGACGGCCGTGGTGCCGCTGGCCGAACTGTTCGGCTACGCGAGCCGCCTGCGCTCGCGCACCCAGGGCCGCGGCACCTTCACCACCCGCCCGGCCGGCTACGCCCCCGCACCCGCACCGGTGCCCACGGCGTGAGCCACCCGGTCCGCCCCCCGCCCGCACTGGGCCCGGGGGGCGGACCCCGTTACAGCGCCCCCGCCTCCAGCGCGGCCCACGCCGACGGGTACTGCGGGCGCCACCCCAGGTCCCGGCGCGCCGCCGCCGTCGAGCCCTGGCCCTCCCACGGGTCGAACTCCGCCGTCGCCGCAGCGCCGCCGCCCGGGTGCACGGCCCCGTTCAGGACGTGCAGGTCCCAGGCCGTCAGCGGCGCGTCGTCGCACACGTTGTAGGTGCGCCCGGCGATCCCCGGGGTCACCGCCGCCCGCCACAGCGCCTGCGACACGTCCGCGTGGTGCACCGTCGCCAGCCGCTGGTGCGCGGGCCACGCGCCCGCCCAGTGCAGGGAGTCCGCCAGGTGCGGGTCGCCCTCGCCGTAGACGAACGCCAGGCGCGCCACCACCAGCGGCAGCCGCCCGCCCAGCTCCGCCAGCCCCGCCTCCGCCTCGGCCTTGGACACCGGGTAGATCCCCCACGCCGGGTCGGGGGCGAGGCGGTCCTCCTCCACGGCCGGGCGCCCCAGCCCCCGCCCGTACACCAGCGTCGTGCTCGCCTGGACGAACCGCTGCACCCCGGCCGCCGCCGCCTCGCGCCCCAGCGCCACGGCCGCGTCCCGGTTGACCGCCCACACCTCCTCCTCGGGCACCCCGCGGAAGGCCGCCGCCACGTTCACCACCACCGACGCGCCGTCCAGCGCCCGAGCCCGGTCGCCCGCCTCCCGCAGGTCCCCGCTGACCACGTCCACCCCCAGGGCGGCCAGGTCGCCGGCCCGGGCGGCGTCGCGCACCAGCACCCGCACCCGCCCGGCACCGGCCCACCGCACCAGCCGCGGCACCAGCCGCCGCCCGACCTTGCCCGTCGCACCCGTCACCAGAATCGTCGTCACAGTCTTCTCCGCTCACAGCCGTTCACCGCTGACAGGAACAAACCCTGCCCGCCCCCGGAGCGCCGCGGCAGAGACCTCTCCAACCACGGATCGCCAATCCCTGGATAACCACGGACCGCCGATGCCTGGATACGCCCCGCCCCGCCGGGTCATCCTTGGACGCATGATCGACCGACCGGCCCTCGCCGACTTCCTCACCCGCTCCCGCGCCCGCCTCACCCCCGCCGACTGCGGCCTGGCGCCCACCGCCCGCCGCCGCACCCCCGGGCTGCGCCGCGAGGAGGTCGCCCACCTCGCCGGCCTGTCCGTCGACTACTACGCCCGCCTCGAACAGGCCCGCGGCCCCCAGCCCTCGCCCCAGCTCCTGGCGGCCCTGGCCCGCGCCCTGCGCCTGAGCGAGGACGAGCACGACCACCTCTTCCACCTCTCCGGCCACGAACCGCCGCGCCGTCACAGCCCGCTCACCCACGTGCGCCCCGGCCTGCTGCTCATCCTCGACCGCCTCCACGACACCCCCGCCCAGGTGCTGTCCGACCTCGGTGACGTCCTCGTGCAGAACGCGATGGCCGCCGCCCTCCTCGGCGACGTCGCCGCGCACCCGCCCGGGCGGCGCAACCTCGTGCTGCGCTGGTTCGCCGAACCCGCCTCGCGCGAGCTGTTCGCGCCCGAGGAGCACGAGGACCTGGCCCGCGGTCACGTCGCCCACCTGCGCGCCGCCCACGCCGCCCGCCCCGGGGATCCGCGCGTGGCCGAGCTGCTCTCCCAACTCCACGCCACCGGACCGGAGTTCGCCTCCTACTGGGAGCGCCACGAGGTCGCCGTGCGGCGCAGCAGCCGCAAGACGGTGCTGCACCCGCAGGTGGGGCGCCTGGAGCTGGAGTGCGAGGTGCTGGTCGCCGGGGGCACGGACCAGGTGCTGGTGGTCAACAGCGCCGCGCCGGGCAGTGACAGCGCCGGGCGCCTGGAGCTGCTGCGCGTGGTGGGCGGCGCCGGACTCGCGGCCCGTGCGTGAGCCCCGCCCGCGCGTGAGCCCCGTTCGGTGACGGTCCGCGGCCGCCCGCCCCCGTAGGCTGGTGCGGCCCGTCACCGAGCGGGCGGGCACACGCGTACGACGACGAGACAGAAGCGGGCACAGGCATGCAGTTCGACGACCAGGGCGACCTCGACACCTCACAGGTCGACGACCGGCGCGGCATCCCGGGCGGGAAGGTCGCCATCGGCGGCGGGGCGGTGGGCCTGATCGCCGTGCTGTTCGCGGTCCTGCTGGGCGTGGACCCCCAGCTGCTGGGCCTGTCCTCGGGCGGCGGCTCCACCTCCTCCGCCGGCACCCGCACCGCCGGCGAGGTGGGGCAGGCCTGCAAGACCGGCGCCGACGCCAACAAGCGCCAGGACTGCCGCATCGTCGCCGTCACCAACAGCCTCCAGGACTTCTGGCGCACCGAGCTGCCCAGGCGCGGCACCGCCTACAAGAGCGCCGAGACGGTGCTGTTCACCGGCCGCGTCAACACCGCCTGCGGCCCCGCGACCTCCGCCGTCGGCCCGTTCTACTGCCCCGGCGACCAGAAGGCCTACTTCGACCTCGGCTTCTTCGACGAGCTGTCCAGCCGCTTCGGCGCCAAGGGCGGCCCCTTCGCCGAGTCCTACGTCGTCGCCCACGAGTACGGCCACCACATCCAGACCCTGACCGGCGCCATGCAGAAGGTCGGCGGCGACCGCCAGGGCGCCACCAGCGCCTCGGTGCGCCTGGAGCTGCAGGCCGACTGCTACGCCGGGGTGTGGGCGCACTACGCGACCACCACCAAGCAGCCCTCCACCGGCCGCCCGCTGATCACCTCGATCACCGACCAGGACATCGCCCAGGGCCTGGACGCCGCCGCGGCCGTCGGCGACGACCGCATCCAGAAGCAGGCCACCGGCAAGGTCAACCCGGAGAGCTGGACCCACGGCTCCTCCGACCAGCGCAAGACCTGGTTCACCACCGGCTACCGCGGCGGCGACATGACCCAGTGCGACACCTTCTCCGCCACCAAACTCTGAGCCCCCCGGCGCGGCGGCGGACCCCCTGTCACCTGTCAGGGACCGCCGCCGCCCGCTTCTTCCTACGCTGACGGCACTGGCCAGACCAGCGCACACCAGCAAGGGAGAACCACCTGATGCGCAGGATCACCCACGCCGCCGCCGCACTCGCCCTGACGACCGCCGCCCTGACGACCCTGACCGCCGGCAGCGCCGGCGCCGCCGACGGCTCCTGGGCCGGCTGCCCGTCCGGCGCCGTCTGCATCTACCCGCAGAACCAGAACCCCGCCTCCGCCCCCAGCGACGTGTTCTGGAGCTACGGCGCCCACAACCTCAGCGGCCAGTACGGCAACCACTGGGTCCTCAACAACCAGACCGGCGGCGCCCACGCCCACCTGTGCCGCGGCGCGGGCGGCGCCGACTGCGTCTACGACATCGCCGCCCGCAACGGCGTCTGGTACGACCTGGGTCCGATCAACTCGATCACCCTCGACCGCCCCTGACGCCACGTCAAGAAGCAGGGATGCCCGCTGTCACGGGGGGACGGCGGGCATCCCCTTGCGCGTTCACGGCCCGCATCCGCCGCCCCTGACCAGGAACGACCTGACCGTAACCTGACACTTCGTCAGATGGATCAGCTCCCGGACCCCGCCGCCGCGCCCGACGCCCTGACCTGGCCCTTGGAGAATCCTCCAGGTTTCGATCCCGCGCAAGCGTTCACGAAGATAACGAATGATGGCCGATTCCCCGGAGCATGGATTTACTTATTGACGCCATACGCGTGGGCAGGTTTAACTCCCCCCACTCCGCCGCTGCGCCGCGGCGACGTCCACGAGAGGCACCCCACCCATGAACGCAATGACGCGTCGCGCCCTCATCGCCACCACCGCCGTCGCGATGGCCCTGTCCATGGCCGCGTGCGGCAAGGCCGGCGGCGACAAGAAGGACTCGGCCGCCTCCGGCGACAGCACCTCCATCGGCCTGCTGCTGCCCGAGAACGCCTCCTCCACGCGCTACGAGTCCTTCGACCGCCCCTTCATCGAGGCCAAGGTCAAGTCCCTGTGCGCGGACTGCAAGGTGCTCTACAACAACGCCGAAGGCAGCGCCGCCAAGCAGAAGCAGCAGTTCGACACCCTGATAGCCCAGGGCGTGAAGGTGATCGTCCTGGACGCCTACGACGCCAAGTCCACCCAGGGCTGGGTGCAGGAGGCCGCCGCCAAGGGCGTCAAGGTCGTCGCCTACGACCGCCTGGCCACCGGCCCGGTCGCCGCCTACGTCTCCTTCGACAACGAGAAGGTCGGCGAACTCCAGGGCCAGGCCCTGCTGGACGCGGTCGGCCCGCAGGCCTCCGACGCGAACATCGTCATGATCAACGGCGACGAGGCCGACCCCAACGCCGCCCAGTTCAAGGCCGGCGCCCACAAGGTCCTCGACGGCAAGGTCAAGAAGGTCGTCTACGAGCAGTCCGGCGAGTGGAAGCCCACCGTCGCCTCCCAGAAGATCGGCGCCGCCGTCACCCAGCTCGGCAAGACCGGCTTCCAGGCCGTCTACTCCGCCAACGACGGCATGGCCGGCGCCATCATCACCCAGCTCCAGAGCTCCGGCATCAAGGTCCCCGTCGGCGGCCAGGACGCCGGCCTCGACGCCATCCAGCGCATCGTCACCGGCGACCAGGCCTACACCATCTACAAGGCCTACCGCCCCCTCGCCGACTCCGCCGCCGAACTGGCCGTCGACCTCCTCAAGGGCAAGGACGTCAAGTCCCTCGCCACCGCCGGCGTCGACAGCGACACCGACAAGGCCATCCCCGCCAAGCTCCTGGACGCCAAGGTCGTCACCAAGGCCAACATCAAGGACACCGTCGTCGCCGACGGCCTCTACAAGGTCGCCGACATCTGCACCGCCGACTACGCCGCCGCCTGCGCCGCCGCCGGCCTCCAGTAACACCGGCGCCCGGTCCCACGCTCCAAGCACCCCACCACACGAGAAGGTTCACGTGACAGGCGCACCCGTCCTCCAACTGCGCGCGGTCTCCAAGCGCTTCGGCGCCGTCCAGGCCCTCACCGACGTCGACCTCGACGTCCACGCCGGCGAGGTCCTCGCCCTCGTCGGCGACAACGGCGCCGGCAAGTCCACCCTCGTCAAGACCATCGCCGGGGTCCACCCCGTCGACGAGGGCACCATCACCTGGCGCAGCGAGGCGGTACGCCTGACCCGCCCCCAGGACGCCCAGGCCCTCGGCATCGCCACCGTCTACCAGGACCTCGCCCTGTGCGACAACCTCGACGTCGTCGCCAACCTCTTCCTCGGCCGCGAGAAGCTCCGCAACGGCCTCCTCGACGAGGTCGCCATGGAACAGCAGGCCCGCGAGCTCCTGGACACCCTGTCCATCCGCATCCCCGACGTGCGCATCCCCGTCGCCGCCCTCTCCGGCGGCCAGCGCCAGGTCGTCGCCATCGCCCGCGCCCTGGTCGGCGAGCCCGCCGTCGTCATCCTCGACGAGCCCACCGCCGCCCTCGGCGTCGAACAGACCGCCCAGGTCCTCGACCTCGTCGAGCGCCTGCGCGAACGCGGCTTGGGCGTCATCCTCATCAGCCACAACATGGCCGACGTGCGCGCGGTCGCCGACACCGTCGCCGTCCTGCGCCTGGGCCGCAACAACGGCGTCTTCACCGTCGCCGACACCACCCAGGAACAGATCGTCTCCGCCATCACCGGCGCCACCGACAACGCGGTCACCCGCCGCCAGGCCCGCCGAGCCTCGCAGGAGGACGCCGCATGAGCACCCCCACCGACACCGGCGCCGACACCCCGGCCGCCAAGACCCCCGCCGCCGACCCGCGCCTGCTGGTGCGCTCCACCGGCCTGAGCGGCTACCTCGACGAGGCCCGCCGCCGCCTCACCAGCGGCGAACTCGGCTCCACCCCCGTCGTCCTCGGCCTCATCCTCATCGCCGTCATCTTCCAGTCCGCCACCGGCCACTTCCTCCAGGCCGACAACCTCACCAACATCACCAAGTACATCGCCGGACCCGGCCTCATCGCCGTGGGCGTCGTCTTCGTCCTCCTCCTCGGCGAGATCGACCTCTCGCTCGGCTCCGTCGCCGGCGTCTGCGCCGCCATCGCCTCCGTCCTCGCCGTGCGCGAAGGCCTCGCCGAATGGCAGGCCGTCCTCATCGCCCTCGCCACCGCCTGCGCCATCGGCGCCCTGCACGGCTTCTTCTTCGCCCGCATCGGCGTCCCCGCCTTCGTCGTCACCCTCGCCGGCATGCTCGCCTGGAGCGGCCTGCAGGACTACGTCCTCGGCGACCTCGGCACCGTCAACAACCGCCACGACGGCCTCATCGCCACCCTCGACACCAACTTCCTCGGCGACGGCGACATCGTCTACGCCTGGGCCCTGGCCGTCCTCGCCCCCGCCCTCTACCTCGCCGCCCAACTGCGCACCGCCCAGCGCCGCAAGGCCCTCGGCCTCACCGCCCGCCCCACCGCCGACATCGCCCTGCGCACCGGCGCCCTCGCCGTCCTCGCCCTGCCGCTGGCCTACGCCCTCAACCAGGACCGCGGCCTGCCCCTGCCGCTCGTCGTCCTGCTCGGCGTCGTCCTCGCCACCGACTTCGTGCTGCGCCGCACCGCCTACGGCCGCCAGGTCTTCGCGGTCGGCGGCGGCGTCGAGGCCGCCCGCCGCGCGGGCATCAACGTCGCCTGGGTACGCATCTCCGTCTACATGACCTCCGCCACCCTCGCCGGCCTCGGCGGCCTGTTCATCGCCTCCCAGCAGGGCTCCGCCGACAAGCAGCTCGGCGGCGGCAACGTCCTGATGAGCGCGATCGCCGCCGCCGTCATCGGCGGCACCAGCCTCTTCGGCGGACGCGGCAAGACCTGGTCGGCACTGCTGGGCATCCTCGTCATCCAGTCCATCACCACCGGACTCGACATGGTCCACGCGGCCCAGGCCATCCAGTACATGATCACCGGCGCCGTCCTGCTCGCCGCCGTCGTCCTGGACTCCGTCTCCCGGCGCACCCGCGCCACCAACAGCCGCACCTGACCAGCCGGCCGGCCGCCCCGGGCGCGGGGGGGCGCGGGGGGGGGGGGGGGGGGGCGCCCCCCGCCGCGGCGCGCCGGCGCGCGCGCCGCCCGCGCGGCCCCCCCCCGGGCCCCCGGGGCGCGTTTCCTATGCCCCTTGGGCCTCTTGCGCCTCCAGCAGCGCGGCCAGGCGCTCCACCGCCAGCGCGGTGCGCTCGCGGTCACCCGTCAGCGTCAGGTCGAACAGCAGACCCCGCAGCACGGCCATCACCAGCGTCGGCGTGACGACGTCCTGCGGCCCCGCGCACACCTGCGCCAGGTGCTCGCGCAGCACCACCAGCCAGTCGGTGACCGCCCGCCGCCCCTCCGGGTGGCGCTCCGGATGGGCCAGATGGTCGGCGTGCACCTCGAAGGCCAGCCGCACGAACGGCGCCCGCTCCGGCGCGCTCAGCCACCGCCAGATCCCGCGCAACCGCTGCGCCGCACTCGCCCCGTGCGCCGCCGGCAGCCCCTCGGCCAGCCGCGCGGCCCCGCGCCGGCGCGCCTCGGCGAGCACCGCCGCCACCAGCTCCTGCTTGCTGCCGAAGTCGTAGAGCAGCATCCGCGGACTGGTCGCGAGCGCCTCGGCCAGCGGACGCAGGCTCAGCCCGGCCAGCCCGTGGGCCAGCACGTAGTCGGCGGCCAGCGCCACGGTGCGCTCGCGCCGGTGCGGATCGGCCGGTCGTCCCATCGCCGCCGCCCTCCCTCGTTCAGGTCTTCCGAGTGTGCCAGTATATGAAACAGCCGTTTCAACAACGGCGTCTTCGACAACGGGGGGAACCGCCATGCGGACCGATGACGACCTTGCCGCCGACCGCGCCCTGGTGCTGGGCCCCGGCGGCTACCTGGGCACCGCCTGGACGGCCGGCCTGGCCGCCGGCCTGCGCGAAGCCGGCATCGACCTCGCCGAGGCCGACCTGACCGTGGGCACCTCCGCCGGCGCCATGATCGCCGCCGTCCTGACGGCCGGACAGGACCCCGCCCGCCTCGCCACCCCCACCGGCGCCGCCCCCGCCCGGCGCCCCGACCCCGCCCTCACCGGCGCCGTCTTCGCCCTCCTCGGCCAGGGCCTGGACCCCGCCGAGGCCCGCCGCCGCGTGGGCCGCCTCGCCCTGGACACCGCCGACCCCGAGGCCGAAACCGACCTCGTACGACGCCGCGCCGCACTGATCGCCACCGACACCTGGCCCGAACAGCGCCTGCTCGTCACCGCCGTGTGCGCGGAGACCGGCGAACCCGCCGTCTGGGACGCCACCTGCGGCGTGCCCCTGGCCCGCGCCGTCGCCGCCTCCAGCGCCTTTCCCGGCATCGAGGTGCCCGTCACCGTCGACGGCCGCCACCACATCGACGGCGCGCTGCGCGCCGGCACCAACGCCGACCTCGCCGCCGGCGCCCGCACCCTGGTCGTCGTCGACCCGCTCGCCCACCGCCACCCCGGCGCCGGCGCGACGCCCGGCGCCCTCACCCTCGCCCCCGACCCGGACGCCGCCCGCCTCCTGGACACCACCGGCCCCGCCGACCTCGCGACCTGGCAGGCCGCCTACCGCGCCGGCCACACCCAGGCCGCCCCCGCCGCCGCCCTCCTGCACGACACCTGGCGCCCCGTCACGGCACGCTGACCCACTCCACCGCGTACACCGGGGCCAGCCTGGCCCGGTAGAGGTGCAGCAGCAGGACGAAGACCACCAGCATCACCATCGGCATGCCGAGCACGCCCAGCAGCCACAGCAGGAACAGCGGGATCCCGCCCGGGCGGCTGCTGTCGTCCATCCCTGATCTTGCAGGGTATCCCCGGCTTCAGCCGGGGAGGGAATGCATCTTTGGCCCGGAGCCGCGAAGCGGCGGAGAACGCTGCGTTGTCGGTGGGGTGCACTAGCTTGACCACATGGACCGAAAGGGGGTGGGCTGGATGATCCGTGCGTACAAGTTCCTCATGCGGCCCACCGTGGGCCAGGCGCAGGCACTGTCGGAGATGCTTCGGGA
>NZ_JBHWGD010000088.1:20276-27777 GCF_042733235.1 Kitasatospora sp. NPDC059722 | reverse complement strand
GCGGTATTTCTCGGGCCGGGCCCCACAAAGGGCCGCGCTCGCCGGGCTGTTGGGGCTGGTGCGGCCCCCAATCGGGGCGGCCGCCGCCGTCGCCGACGGGGACCCGGCGGCCGCCTGGCGGGCCTGCCGGATCCGCACCCGGCCCCGCCTGGACTCCCTCGCCCAGCGCCTCGAACCCAAGGTCACCTGGGACGACATCGTGCTGCCCGAGGCCGGCCGGCGCGCGCTGGAGCGGATCGCCGACCAGGTGGCGCACCGCACCACGATCTACGAGACCTGGGGCTTCGGGGAGCGCATCACCCGGGGCCTCGGCGTGGCCGCGCTGTTCGCCGGCCCGAGCGGCTCCGGCAAGACGATGGCCGCCGAAGTGCTCGCCCACCACCTGCGCCTCGACCTGTACCGGATCGACCTGTCCGCCGTCGTCAGCAAGTACGTCGGGGAGACGGAGAAGAACCTGCGCCGCCTGTTCGACGCGGCCGAGGACGGCGGCGCGATCCTGTTCTTCGACGAGGCGGACGCGCTGTTCGGCAAGCGCAGCGAGGTGCGGGACGCGCACGACCGCTACGCCAACATCGAGGTCAACTACCTGCTCCAGCGCATGGAGGCCTACCGGGGCCTCGCCGTGCTGGCCACCAACCTCCGCTCGGCGCTGGACGGCGCGTTCCTGCGGCGGCTGCGGTTCGTCGTCGAGTTCGAGTTCCCCGGCCCCGAGCAGCGCCAGGCGATCTGGGCGAAGGCGTTCCCGGACCCGGCCCCGCGGGGCGGTCTCGACCTCGACCGGCTCGCCCGGCTCCAGGCGAGCGGCGGCATGATCCGCAACATCGCCGTCAACGCCGCCTTCCTGGCCGCCGCCGCGGGCACGCCGATCACCATGCCGCACGTCCTGTCGGCCGCCCGCAGCGAGTTCGAGAAGCTCGAACTGCCCATGACCGAACGGGACTTCGCCTGGGAAGGAGAGCGGCCGTGACGATCGAGCTGCACATCGACCACCTTGTTCTCGACGGCCTGGACGGCCTGGACGACTTGGACGGTCTGGACGGCCCGGACGGCTCGCGCGGCGCCACGGAGGCGATCGCCGCCGCCCTGCGCACCGAGCTCGCCCGCCTCCTCTCCTCCGCCCCGGCGGCGACGTGGCGCCCCGCCCGGGCCGGCGTGCTGCACGGTCCCGAGGTGACCGTCGGCGGCGCCGAGTCGACCGGACGCGAGCTCGCCGGATCCGTCTTCCGGGCGGTGCGCGATGGGCGCTGAACACGTCCACCGTCCGGCCGACCGGGCCCGCGGGAAGGCCGAGAACGCCGGCGCGCCCCTGCCCGCGCCCACCGCCGAGCGGATGGGCGCCGCCCTCGGCCAGGACTTCAGCGAGGTCCGTGTCCACACCGGCGCCGACGCCGACCGGGCGGCCCGCGCGGCCGACGCTCAGGCGTTCACCGTCGGCCACGACGTCGTGTTCGCCGACGGCGGCTTCGCCCCGGGCACCGAGCACGGCGACCGGCTCCTCGCCCACGAACTCGGCCACGTCGTCGAGCAGCGCACCACCGGCCCCCGGCTCGCCCGCCAGCCCGCCGGGCAGCCGGTCGCCCCGCCGGAGACCGACCGGGGGCTCTTCGTCGACGAGGCGACCCGGTTCCTGCGCGGCGCCGCCGAGTACTACGGCCTCTCCGGCCCGCCGGGCCCCGGCGGTGGGCCGCTGGTGCGGGTCCAGCCCGCCGCCGTCCCCGGCCGGCTGAAGGACTTCCTGCGGATCCGCGACGACGCCTCGACCGCGATCACCGCGGTGCTGGGCGGCGACCCGACGCGCAGCGGCACCCTCCGCAGGGCCTACGCCGACGCCGTCCGCACCCTGCTCACCGCGGCGGCCGCCGCCTCCCCCGGCACGACCACCGACGCGCTCTACCTCCGACACCAGCGGCTCATCCACGCCTGGGGCTGGCCCGAGACCCGCCCCGACCCGCAGCGGAACGTCCTCCTGGACACCCTGCCCACCGCCGAACGGGCCCGGATCCGCGTCACCACCGACGACGTGACACTCGCGGGGATCGCCACGGTCTTCGGCCCCAACCCGCCCGTCCGCCCGCTGCCGCCGGACACCACCGTGACGCTCGCGCCCACCATCCCCGCCGGACAGCGGACGGGCCTCGCCAACCTGGCCCGCTACCTCGTCACCGACGCCCCGCCGCTCCTCGCGCCGAACCGGAGCACCACGCTGAGCCTCGACCTCACCGCCCAGGGCGGCGGCCGGGGCACCTACCGGTTCACCGAGGTCGAGCACCCCGGCCCGCCCGTCCGGCGCGAGGTGCTGGTGGAGCACCTCGCGACCCTCGGGCCGGAGCGCGACCAGGGCCAACCACGGCCGGGCGGCGACGAGTTGTTCACCCGGCACCGGTTCGTCCGCGGCACCGCCTGGACCGACGGCGAGTACGCCCAGCTCCTCGGCGCGCTGGCCGCCGTCCCCGACGGCGTCCTCGGCCGGATCGAGCAGATCACGTTCATCCGCGTGGCCTCCCTGTCCTCGGGACACGACGCCGAGTACTCGCTCGCGGACCACACCGTGTCCGTCGCCGACAGCGCCTTCCAGGGACGGGCCGGCTCCCTGCGCGCCTTCCAGGGCCCGGACCAGCCGGGGAGCGGCTTCCAGCGGCTGATCGCGCACGAGCTCGGGCACGCGTACGACTGGGCGGCCCTGCGCACCGCGCAGACCGCCGCCGCCCAGGCCACCACGGCGCGCAACACCTTCCTCCAGCAGAACGGGCGGCCCCGGCGCGGCGGACAGTTCTCCATCCCGCCCGGCCAGACCGCCGCCTGGGACCGGGTCCGGCACGCCGACGACGACGCCCGGGCCGCCGTCGGCACGGCGCGCGGCGGGTCCGGCGCCCGCTTCGTCCGCGACCTGCGCACCGGGACGAACACCCTCACCGACGCCCTCCCCACGGGCGAGGCCGCCGCCTTCCGCACCGCCGCCGCCCAGGACGGCGACACCCGGATCACCACCTACGCCGACCGCAACTGGCGCGAGTTCTACGCGGAGTCCTTCGCCCTCTACCTCACCGACCCGGAGACCTTCCAGCGCCTGCGCCCTCACCTGTACCAGCACTTCGCCGACCGCCTGCCCGCCCCGGGGAGGCAGCCGTGACCGCCCGCGAAGTCGCCGAACCCGCCGACCGCACGCCCGTCCTCAGGCGCTGCGGCACCGAGGCCTGCGGGTGCGAGTCCGACGAGACCCGGCTGCGCCGCGCCACCGCCACCGCCACCGGCACCGGCACCGGCACCGGGCCCACGCACGCGCCGCAGGCCGTCCACGACGTCCTCGACACGCCCGGCGTCCCGCTCGACCCGGGGGCCCGCGCCGTGCTGGAGCCGCGCTTCGGGCGGGACTTCAGCCAGGTGCGCGTCCACGCCGACGCCGCCGCCGGCGCGTCCGCCCGGGCCGTCGGCGCCCGCGCCTACACCGTCGGGCAGGACATCGTGTTCGGCGCCGGCCGCTACGCACCGGGCACCGCCGAGGGGCGGCGGCTGCTCGCCCACGAGCTGGCGCACGTCGTGCAACAGAGCACCGCCGGCCCGGCCCTGGCCGCCGCGCCGCTCGCCGTCGGCACCGTCGACGACCCGGCCGAGCACGAGGCCGAGCGCACGGCGGAGCGCGTCACGGCCGGGCACTCGGCCGCACTCGCGCCCGCCCCGGCCGCCCGGGTCGTCCGGCGCGCCCCCACCGGGACGTCGGTCATCGTGGACACCGTCGCGCCCGGCAGCCTCACCAGCCACGGGTTCGTCTTCGACGGCCGGGTGGACCGCGTCCAGTACCGGAACCAGGGCGACGCCGACCGGGCCCGGGCCAACCCCTCGGCCGGCGTGCCGGTCATGGACACCGGCCACGCGCAGGTCCGCTACGACGCGCTCACCCGCCGCCTGACACTGCCGCTCGCGATCGCCTTCCGGGGCGCGACGCCCGCCGAGATCACCGCGGCCGGCGCACTCGTCGACCCCGGCCAGAGCGCCCCGGCCTCCGTCGACCCGAAGCTCGTCGACCGCGTCGCCGCCCAATACCTCGACACCGTCAACACCGCGCTCAACGGCTGGTACGAGGTGGAGACGGAGGGCGGCACCGGGATCTGCGCGGGCCCGCCGATCCCGATCGTCGTCGAGGTGACCAAGGCCACCGGCGGCACGCCCGACTACACCGTGGCCGTGAGCGGCCTGCGCGGCCGCTCCTACGTGTCCCAGGCCACCGGCACGGCCCTGTTCTTCGCGGGCAGCGCGGACCGGCTGACCTACGCCCACGAGGCCACCCACATGGTGCTCGGCCACCCGGACGAGTACCGCGAGACGAACGCGCGGCTGCGCAGGGACCACCCGCTCCAGAAGGGCGACGAGCGCATCCGCGACGACTTCCCGCTGACCGCGAGCCAGTTCGACTACGGGAGCTTCGTCCTCCTCCACGAACGGCACTTCTCGTTCGTCCCGGTCTTCCTGCGCAGCG
Organism: Kitasatospora sp. NPDC059722; assembly: GCF_042733235.1. Lineage (NCBI taxonomy): Bacteria > Bacillati > Actinomycetota > Actinomycetes > Kitasatosporales > Streptomycetaceae > Kitasatospora > Kitasatospora sp. NPDC059722. The sequence goes on along the minus strand of NZ_JBHWGD010000088.1, from coordinate 23,303 downwards.
TGTTCACCCAGCTCGGCCAGCCGCAGTGCCGCCCGGTCCTGCACGCGCGCACCCGTCCGATCGTGCCCGAGATCCGCCTCTCCGGCAGCGTCGGGTACGCCTCCTACGGCCGCGGCGCGCTGGGCGCCACCGTCGGCGCCGACCTCGGGCTGGAGCTCGACCGCACCCGGGAGTGGCAGTTCTTCCTCGGCGCGCACGCCTCCGTCCTGGGCGCGCTGGACTACCGCAGCGCCTCGGCCTTCCTCGCCGGCGCCCGCTTCGGGATCGGCTACCGCAACCGCCCGGCCGCCGGCGGGCTCCAGCTCGGCGGCTACGGGGAGGTGGGCGCGGCCGGCGAGTTCGGCAGCCCGGACGCCCGCCGGACCCTGCCCTTCGTCGGCGGCGGGCTGCGGGCCGGCTACCAGAGCGGCCGCTTCGACGGCGGCAAGGCCGCCGACTTCGGCCTGGACCTCGGCGCCGGGACCCGCCTCGGGGACCCCGACCCGGTGCGCTGGTTCCGGATCGGCGTGGAAGCGGGGATCTCCTTCTGATGAGCGTACCGAGAAGCCCGAAGGAGGTGTCCCCGTGACCGCGTTCCCCGAGGCGTTCAACCCGGTGCGCGGCGGGTTCGTGCTGGTCGACCCCGACCGCGGCACGGTGCAGCGCACGATCCCGTTCCAGTACAACCCGGACACGCTCACCCGCACGCTCACCCCGCAGGGCATCGGCAGCGAGCCCGGCGACCGGCTGGAGGTGCTGCGGCTCAAGGGGCCGGCGCACGAGCAGTTCCGGTTCGACGCCGAGTTCGACGCCGCCGACGCCCCGGAGAAGTACCCGGACGGGCTCCACCCGGTGCTCTCCGCCCTGGAGTTGAGCATGTACCCGACGGTCGAGCAGCTGCGCCACGAGGACGTCCTCGCGCGGGCCGGGCAGATCGAGGTGGCGCCGATGGAGTCGCCGCTGCTGGTCCTGGTGCTCGGTCCCAAGCGGGTGGTGCCGGTGCGGATCACCGAGTTCACCGTCACCGAGGAGTTCTTCGACCAGGCGCTCAACCCGGTGCGGGCGAAGGTCGGGGTGGGCGTACGGGTGCTCACCGTGGACGACCTCGGCCACCAGCACCACGGCGGGGTGCTCTACCTGACCTACCAGGGCCGCAAGGAGGGCTTCGCGCAGTCCGTCCGCAATCCGGTCTCCGACGTCGGCACGCCGCGCGTCTGACGATCCCGCGCGTCCGACCGACCCCACGCGTCCGACCGACCCCACGAGGAGACAGCCGTGTTCGCCCTCACCAGCCGCTACCGCGCCCTGCCGACCGCCACCCACCGCCTGCCGGACGGGCGGACGGTGACGTACGTCCGGCGGCGCTTCCTGCCGCACCCGGAGGACCTCACCCTCCTGCGCGAACACGTCGTCGCGGCGGGCGAGCGGGCGGACCGGATCGCCTTCGCCGAACTGGGCGACGCCGAGCTCGCCTGGCAGCTCGCGGACGCCAACCGGGCCGACGACCCGGACGAACTCGCCGTCACCGGGCGGCGGTTGCGCGTGACACTGCCCGCCGTGCCGGGACCGGGCGCCGCCTCGCTGCTCGTCCCCGGAGCGCTCCATGGCTAGGAGCGTCCAACTCCTGCTCCGGATCGGCGACATCGTCACCGCGCCCGCGCCGCAGCCGCTCATGGACGCGCTGCAGTCCGTGCAGGTGACGTCGAGCGCCGGGGCCCGCAGCGGCTTCCAGCTCACCTTCGCCGTCAGCAAGAAGTCCGTCATCACCCGGACGCTGCTGCCGGCCGGCCTGCTCGACCCGCCCGCCCGGGTGGTGATCGCCGCGATCGTCGCCGGTTCCACCGAGGTGCTGATGGACGGCGTGATCACCCGGCACGAGCTCAACCCCGGCGACGCGCCCGGCACCGGCACGCTCACCGTCACCGGCGAGGACCTCACCCTCCTCATGGACCTGCGCACCGAGCACGCCTGCTACCCGGCCATGCCGCACAACGTCCGCGCCACGCTCGTCCTGCTCAAGTACGCGCTGTACGGGGTCGTTCCGGTCGCCGTCCCGCCGATCGTGCCGACCGTCCCGAACCCGCTCGACCAGATCCCCGTCCAGTCGTCCACCGACCTCGCGTACCTGCGCAGCCTCGGCCAGGAGGTCGGGTACACCTTCTACCTCGTGCCGGGGCCGGCGCCCGGCACGAGCATCGCCTACTGGGGCCCGGAGGTGCGCATCGGCCTGCCGCAGCCCGCGCTGACCGTCAACTCCGGTGCGGCGGACAACGTCGAGCACCTGTCCTTCTCCTTCGACGGGCTCGCGCGCACCCAGTACACCGTCCGCATCACCGAACCCACCACCAAGATCGGCATCTCGGTGCCGATCCCCAGCCTCAGCCTCCTCAAGCCGCCGCTCGCCGCCCGCCCGGCCGTCGCCCTGCGCGAGGAACCGCTCGTCAAGGTCACCGACCGCTCGCTCACCGACGCGATGCTGCGCGCCGTCAGCGTCACGTCCCAGGCCGCCGACGCCGTGTCCGGACAGGGCAAGCTCGACGTCCTGCGCTACGGCCGCGTGCTCGCCGCGCGCGGCCTCGTCGGCGTGCGCGGCGCGGGCCCCGCGTACGACGGCCTGTACTACGTCGGCAGCGTCACCCACGACATCAAGCGCGGCGAGTACACCCAGAGCTTCACCCTCGCCCGGGACGGCTTCGTCCCCTTCACCGACCGGGTGGCCCCGTGACAGCGCCCAGCGCCAACCAGCAGCCCGACTTCCGCGACCTCTACCGCGGAGTCGTCGTCTCCAACTTCGACCCGCTGCAGAAGAACCGCGTCATGGTCCGGGTCGACGACGTCCTGGGCAACGACCCGTGCATCTGGGCCGTCCCGCAGTACGCGACCGCCGGGATGCACGTCGTGCCGGCCGTGCAGTCCGGCGTGTGGGTCAAGTTCGAGGACGGCGACGTCAACCGGGCCGTGTGGACCGGGTTCTGGCGCGGCGGGACGATCGAGCAGCCGCCGGTCGCCGCACTCGTGCCGCCCGAGGTGCCGCAGGTCGTGCTCAGC
>NZ_JBHWGD010000088.1:15277-20266 GCF_042733235.1 Kitasatospora sp. NPDC059722 | reverse complement strand
TCTCGTGCGCGGCTCGTACACCGGGGCGGTGGGCCCGGGTATCGGGGGCGGCGGTCCTACCCCCCCCCCCCGGTGCCCCCAAAGGGGGCCCCCGTGGGGCCCCCTGTTGTTGAACCCCCCCCGGGGGGGCACCTACGTGCTGCTCACCGACGCCACCGAGCCCACCGGCGGCATCCGGCTCCAACTGCACGGCGCCGCAGGGCCGTACATCAAGCTCAGCGAAGCCGGGATCGAACTCTCCTGCGGGCCCGGCCTCGCGAGCATCCGCCTCGCCGGCACCTCCGTGATCATCAACAACGGCACGCTCGTCGTACCGCAATAGCGCTTGGGGGACCACATGCCCGGCCTCGCCCTCCACACCGGAGCGACCATGACCTGCCCGCACGGCGGCACCGTGACCATCCTGCCCGCCGGGCCGCCCGGGGCGCTGGTCCAGGGGATGCCGGTCGCGACCAGCGCCGGCCGGCTCGTGATCGCGGGCTGCGCCGTGACACCGCCGTGCGCGACCGTGCAGTGGACGAACGTGTCCTCCGTGCTGGTCAACGGCGCGCCACTGCTGGTGCAGGCGCCGCCGCCGACCCCGCCGCCCGTTCCCGGCGGCGGGGTGTGCATCGGGTCGCCGACTCCCGCTCCTCCACTGGTCCTTGCGATGCAGACCCTCGTCACGGGGCTGTGAGCCATGGACCCGGCCTTCCCCTTCCGCATCGACGGCCGCGGCCGCACCGCCGAGGCCGCCTACCCGGACCACGTGCGCGACATGATCGAGCAGCTCCTGTTCACCACCCCCGGCGAGCGCGTCAACCGCCCCGACTTCGGCTGCGGCCTGCTCGACCTCGTCTTCGAGCCCGACAGCGTCGAACTCGCCGCCGCCCTCCAGGTCTCCGCCGAGGGCGCCCTGCACCGCTGGCTCGGCGACGTCATCGTCGTCGACTCGCTCCGGGTGACGGCCGAGGAGAGCACCCTGCGCATCGAGCTGCGCTACCTGCTCATCGCCACCGGCGAGGTCCGCACCGACGTCCTCGAAGGGAGCGTGGCACGGTGACGTGTTCGGACGAGCGGCGGCGCGCCAAGCTGCGCACCTCCGACCTCAACGGCATCGACAGCGTGGACGTCCTCGACGACGCCCTCGTCGTCGTCCTCTTCGGCAAGGCGCCCGCGGGCCTCACGCCCGCCAACTTCCGCATCGACGGCGGCGAGCGGATCACCGGCATCACCGTCACGGCGGTGCGCCGGGAGGCCGACGCGGAACGGGAGTTGGCCGACCGGCTGGTCCTCGCCGTCGACCGGCCCGGCGATCTCTCCGCCTACCGCCTGAGCGTCGTCCGCGCCGACCCGCACGGCAGGCCGAGCACCGACCCGTACCCCGGATTCGACTCCCGGTACGCGAGCGCCGCGTTCACCTTCCGGCCCGAATGCGCGACGCTCGACTGCGCCCCCGCCGACACCTGCACGCCCGCGCACCCGCACCCGCCCGCGCCCGCGCCCGAGATCGACTACCTCGCCAAGGACTACGCGAGCTTCCGCCAACTCCTGCTCGACCGGCTCTCGTTGACCATGCCCGCCTGGACCGAGCGGCACGTCCCCGACCTCGCCATCACCCTCGTCGAACTCCTCGCCTACGAGGCCGACCGCCTCGGCTACCGCCAGGACGCCGCCGCCACCGAGGCCTACCTCGACACCGCCCGCCACCGCGTCTCCGTGCGCCGCCACGCCCGGCTCGTCGACTACGCCATGCACGACGGCTGCGCCGCCCGCGCCTGGGTCTGCCTGGAGACCGGCGAGGAACTCACCCTGTCCGCCGGGGACTTCCGCTTCCTCACGCTCGCCCCCACCGTCCTGCCCGAGCTCGGCCCCGCCCTGCTCGCCACCGACCTCCAGCAGCGCCGCCACCTGCCGCCGTACCAGGTCTTCGAACCCGTCCACGCCGAACCCGTGCCACTGCGCCCCGCCCACAACCTGATCCACGTGTGGACGTGGGGCGACGCCGAGTGCTGCCTCCCGGCCGGTGCCACCTCGGCCTCCCTCGCCGACGGTTCACCGGACCGCCGGGCCCTGTGCCTGCGCCCCGGCGACGTCCTGGTCTTCGAGGAGGTCCTCGGCGCCAGGACGGGCGCCCCCGCCGACGCCGACCGCACCCACCGCCAGGCCGTCCGCCTCGTCTCCGTCACCGAGGACCTCGACCGGCTCTACGACCAGCCCCTCCTGAACGTCACCTGGGCCCACGAGGACGCGCTGGCCTTCCCGCTCTGCGTCAGCGCGCGCGGCGGCCCCGACTGCACGGACCTGGAGGTCGGCGTCGCGCGCGGCAACACCGTGCTCGTCGAGCACGGCGCGAGCATCGACTGGTGCCACCAGCCGGCGGAGCCGATCGACGTGCCCGTCGCGCCGGCGCAGGAACCCGGCTGTCCTTCGTGCTGCGCCGACGACACCGTCGGCCGGCCGGCCTACCCGCCGCTGCCCGTCCGCTTCTCCCCCGCGCTGCGCCTGCTCCCCGTGACGCAGAGCGCCCCCTTCCCCACCGACCCCGTCATCGCCGCCGCCCAGGCCGCGCGCCTCCTCGGCATGCCCGACCGCGCCCGGCAGCGCCTCACCGCCATCTGGCACCGCCTGCCCCCGCACGACGGCACGCTCACTCCGGCCGAACGCGCCTACCTGGTCGTGCTGTTCGGCGAGGCCGTCCTCCAGCGCCTCGGTGCCGACGACCACCCGCGCGAGGCGCTGCGCACCCTGCTCGCCCGCTTCGACGACCTCCTCGCGGCCAAGCTCGCCCGCCTGCGCGAGCTCGTCCGCCGGGCGAGGGCCGGCCAGGTGCTCCGGCACGACGCCGAGGGCTGGGAGCTCGGGCAGAGCTGGGGCGAGGACGAGGCCGCGCACCTCCGCGAGGACGACCCCGCGTTCCGCGGCCCGGCCGCGCTCGCCACCGCCCCAGACCCCCGCGCCGCGCTGCCCGCCGTCTGCCTCACCGACCAGGACGGCCAGGACTGGCACCCCCGCCGCGACCTGCTGGACAGCGGCCCGGCGGACCGCGACTTCGTCGGCGAGACGGACGACGACGGCGTCCTGCGGCTGCGCTTCGGCGACGGCCTGAACGGCGCGGCGTTCCCCCTCGCCGATGCCCCCGGCGCGCAGTGCACCGCCCGCTACCGCGTCGGCAACGGCACACCCGGCAACGTCGGCCCCGAGGCGATCAGCCGGATCGTCCTCTGCGCCACCCACCAGCACGGCATCCGCGCAGTCCGCAACCCGCTGCCCGCCGCCGGCGGCGTCGATCCCGAGCCCGTCGACGACGTCCGCCGCCTCGCGCCGGTCGTGCCGACCACCCGGCTCCTGCGCGCGATCACCGCCGACGACTACGCGGCGCTGGCCGCCGCCGTCCCGGGCGTCCGCCGGGCGGCGGCGGACCTCCGCTGGACGGGCAGCTGGCACGAGGCGCAGGTGGCCGTCGAGGCCTTCGGCACCGAGACGGCCCCCGGCGCGCTGCTCGACGCCGGCCGGGCGGCGCTGTTCCGCTACCGCCGGATCGGCCACGACCTCGCGGAGTTCACCGCGACGCTCGTTCCGCTCGACGTCGCGCTCCACGTGCGGGTCGAGCCCGACCACGTCGCCGGGCACGTCCGCGCCGGGCTGCTGGCCGCCTTCGCCGCGCTCTTCGCCCCGGACGCGCTCGTCTTCGGCGACCCCGTCCGGGTCAGCCGGCTGGTGGCAGCGGCGGCGGCCGTCCCCGGCGTGCAGCACGCCGAAGTCACCCGCCTGCACCGCCTGTTCGCCGATCCGGCCGACCGCGGCGACGCGCTCACCAGCGGGGTGCTGCCGATCGGTCCGCTGGAGGTCGCGCAGCTCGACAACGACCCGTCCCGGCCCGAACACGGCCGGCTCGCACTCGACTTGGAGGGCGGCCGATGACCTGCACGTCCGGCTCCTGCGCCGACACCTGCTGCACGGGCGGCACCTGCTGTACAGGCGTGGAGGCCGTCACGCCGACGCCCGTCTTCAACCCGCCCGGGCAGCCTGCGCTCGCCTACCGCGCGGGCACCTACGCGACCTTCCGCGCGTCCATGCTCGCCCGGCTCTCCAGCCGCCGCGCCCTCGACCCGCTCACCACCCGCGAACCGGACGACCCCGCGATCGCCCTGCTCGACTGCTGGGCGGTGGTCGGCGAGGTGCTCACCTTCTACCAGGAGCGCATCGCCGACGAGGGCTACCTGCGCACCGCCACCGAGCCGGAGTCCCTCGACCACCTCGGCCTGCTCGCCGGCCACCGCCCCCGCCCGCCGCTCGGGTCGAGCACCCACCTCGCGTACACGCTCGACCCGGGGGCGCACACCCTCGTCCCGGCCGGGTCCGGGGTGAAGAGCCAGGCGGCGGCCGGGCAGCTGCCGCAGACCTTCGAGACGAGCGAGGACCTCGTCGCCCGCGCCGAGTGGAACACCCTGGCCGTCCGCCTCGCCGACCCGCCGGACATCACGCGCGAGAACATCGACTCGGCGCTCGTCACCTTCGCCGTGGACGGGACGACCGCCAACCTCCGCAAGGGGGACAGGCTGCTGTTCACGTTCGCCCCGACCGGCCTCGCCGCCGACGTCCACGCCCGGACGGTCGCCGAGTCCGCCGTCGACTTCACCGCCGGACGGACCCAGGTCACGCTCGTCTCCGCCACCACACCGCTCGGCGCGTTCACCGCCGCCGTCGCCGCCCTCGCCGACGCCGTGCGCACCGCCACCGGGGACGCCGTGACCCGCACCGACCCGGTGGCGGCACGCATCGCCAGCGACATCCTCACCCCGCTGGCGGCCCTGCTCCTGCCCACCCTCACCCCGGCCGGCGCCCTGTTCGAGGTCGCCCCCGAGCTCCAACGGCTCACAGAGGCCGTGGCATTGGCCGCCCGCGGCGCGAGCTGCGCCCTCGCCGACTGGCGGGGGTGCGCCGACCCCCCCCCCCCCCGGGCCGGGGGCCCCCCCGCGCGCCGGCCGCCCCGCCCCGCCGCGCCAC
>NZ_JBHWGD010000088.1:6332-15267 GCF_042733235.1 Kitasatospora sp. NPDC059722 | reverse complement strand
GGGGGCTGGCGCGCCGGGGGGGGGGGGGCCCCCCCGGCCGGGGGGGGGGGGCGCCGCCCCCCCCCCCCCCCCGCGCGCGCCCCCCCCCGGGGGGGGCGCCCCCGCCGCCCTGCTCGTCCTCGCCGCCCGACTGGCCCGCCGGACGGACCCCGAGCTCACCGGACTGCGCTCGCTCGCCCGCTCGCTGGTCTGCCCGGTGAGCTGCGAAGCCGACCTCACGGACGGGGGCGACGACTGCCCCGACCCCTACCAGGCCGTCGGGCTGGTCGCGTTGACGCCCGTCCTGCCGGCCCTGCGCCGCCCGCCGTCCCGCCCGCCGACGTCGGCACGCGCCCTGGACACGTCCGTCCGGCAGCTGTTCCGGCCCGACGCGGACGCCCACCTGCGGCTGCTCGCCGCCGCCGACCCCCGGCTCAGCGGGCTGTACGACGCGTGGCGGCGCGAGCGGATCGCCGACCCGCCGCCGCTCGCCGGGCTCGTGGTCCTGCGGGTCCGCGCCGCCGTCGCGCTGGCCCGGCGGAAGACGCCCGCCTCCGACAACCGCGTCGACCAGGTCCTCCTCGACTCCGTCCACGACACGGTCCTCCCCGGGCGCCCGGTCCTCGTCGGCACCGGCGACGGCACGGACACGCTCGTCCTCTTCCCCGACCGCGTCCTGCCCGCCCAGCTCGACGTGACCGACCCGAGCGGCAGGAAGATCGGCGAAGTCACCGTCACCATGCTGGAGTTCGACACCCCGGTCGAGGCGTCGAAGCTCGCCAGGGGCACCCCGCTGTGGGCCCAGGGCGAGCCGCTCACCCCCGTCGGCCCGCCGATCCCCGACGACGTCGGCGCCGCCGCGATCGACCTTGCCCAGTGCTACGACGGCCTCAAGCCCGGCCGCTGGATCGTCGTCTCCGGCGAACGCACCGACGTCCCGCACACCAGCGGCGTGCAGGCCGCCGAACTCGCCATGATCGCCGGCGTCGGCCAGCGGCTGGACCGGACGGTCGACGGCGAGCCGGTGCTCCAGCGCGGCCAGGGCCCGCAGACCCGCCTCCTGCTGGCCAACGACCTCGCCTACACCTACCGCCGGTCCAGCGTCACGGTCTTCGGCAACGTCGTCGCCGCCACCCAGGGCGAGACCCGCGACGACGTCCTCGGCAGCGGCGACGCGAGCGTGCCGGGCCAGGCGTTCCCGCTGCACTTCGTCTCCGACTCCACCCCGCTCACCTGGACCGCCGCCGACAACCCCCTCGGCGCGCAGAACTCCCTCACCCCCCGCGTCAACGGCGTCGCCTGGCACGAGACCCCCGCCCTCGCGCTCAACGGCCCCAACGACCACGCCTACGAACTGCGCGGCGCCACCGTCGCGTTCGGCGACGGCGTGCACGGCGCCCGGCTCCCCACCGGCACGCAGAACGTCACCGCCCGCTACCGCACCGGCGCCGGCGCCTCCGGCAACCTCCCCGCCGGCAAGGTCAACCAGCTCGCCGCCCGCCCGCTCGGCGTCAGCGCCGTCACCAACCCGCTGCCCGCCACCGGCGGCGCCGACGGCGACGGCCCCGACGACGCGCGCACCGTCATCCCGCTGCGGCTGCGGGCGCTCGACCGGCTGGTGTCCGTCCAGGACTACGAGGACTTCACCCGGGCCCGGGCGGGCATCGGCAAGGCGAGCGCCGCCAAGCTCTTCGACGGCACCCGGGAGGTGGTGCACGTGACCGTCGCGGCGGTCGGCGACGCGCCGGTCGACCCGCTGTCCGACCTGTTCACCACGCTCGAACGCTCGCTGGTGGACTTCGGGGACATCGGCGTCCCGGTCCGGGTGGCCGCGCGGGAGCTGCGGCTGATCATTCTGGACGCGGGCGTCAAGGTGCTGCCCGACCACGCGTGGGAGCTCGTGGAACCCGCCGTCCGGGCGGCGCTGGCGGCCCGGTTCGGCTTCGCCGCGCGGACGCTCGGGCGGCCCGCGTACCTGAGCGAGGCGATCGCGACGATCCAGGGCGTCGAGGGCGTGGACTACACGGACGTGCACGTCTTCGCGGACGTGCCCGGCGACGTCACCCCGATCCAACTGGCCCAGCTGGCCGCCGGATTGACCACGGCCAACGCCTTCCTCCCGGCACTGCCGGCCCACTTCGAGCAGATCCGGCACCGGATCGTCCGCGGCGACACGCTGACCACGGTCGCCCAGCGGTACGGCCTCGGCCTCGCCGAACTCGCCGCGCTCAACCCGGCGTTGGACTCGCCCAAGCTCGACATCGGCCACCAGCTCACGGTGTACCGCGGCATCCGCCCCGCACAACTCGCCGTCCTCCCGGCCGACGTCCCCGAGGCCCTCACCCTCCGGAGGCTCCCGTGACCCTCCACACCCCCACCCCCCGGAGAGTCCCGTGACCGCCGACCGCCTGTACGACCTCCTCCCCGCCGTCGTCCGCACCCGCGACGCCGAACAGGGCTGGCCGCTCCGGGCGTTGATCGGCGTCATCCAGGAGCAGGCCGACGTCATCGAGGCCGACATCGACCAGCTCACCGACGACTGGTTCATCGAGACCTGCCAGGCCTGGGTCGCCCCCTACCTCGGCGAGCTCGTCGGCTACCGCGTCCTGCCCGGCTCCGCCGAGGCCCTGACCACCCCGCCCGGCGGCACCCCCACCGAGGCCGCCCGCCGCCTCCTCGCCGCCGTCGCCGGCCGCCGCGACGTCGCCCACACCGTCGCCAACCGCCGCCGCAAGGGCACCCTCGCCCTCCTGGAGCAGCTCGCCGCCGACGTCGCCGCCTGGCCCGCGCACGCCGTCGAGTTCCGCACCCTCCTCGGCCTCACCCAGCCCGTCCGCCTCCTCGGCCGCGACCCCCACGCCGATCGCCGCCGGCTCGCCCGCGGCCGCACGGCCGACCTCCACGCCGTCGACGAACTGGACCGCCTGGGCGGCCCGTTCGAGCGCACCGCCCGGACCGTCGACGTCCGCCGCATCGACTCGGCCCGCACCCAGGGCCGTTACAACATCCCCGAGGTCGGCCTGTTCCTCTGGCGGCTGCGCCCGTACCCCGTCACCCGCGCGCCCGCCCACTGCGACGACCGCGCCCGCACCCACTTCACCTTCAGCGTGCTCGGCAACAGCGCGCCGCTGATCGTCAGCCCGGTCAACGCCCCCGGGGCGCGCCTCGCCGACGAGAGCGCCGTGCCCGCGTTCATCCGCCGCCGCGCCTTCGCCGAGCGCACCGCGCAGTTCTACGGCCCCGGCAAGAGCCTGTGCGTCTACGTCGGCGACGAGCCCGTGCCCCTGCACCGGATCGTGCCCGCCGACCTCACCGGCTGGCGCCACCACCCCGCCAACGACCAGGTCGCGGTCGACCCCGTCCTCGGCCGGATCGCCTTCCCCGCCCGCCACGCACCCACCGAGGGCGTGTGGGTGGACTACCACCATGGCTTCAGCGCCGACCTCGGCGGCGGCGAGTACGTCCGCCCGCTCGGCCTCCGCCGCCCACCCGCGTTCTACCCGGTCGGCAAGGGCCACCAGCTCACCGGCATCGACGCCGCGCTGCGCCGCTGGCAGGCCGACAAGGCCGCCGACCCGGGCGGCAGGCACGAGGCCGTCATCGAGATCACCGACAACGGGGACTACCTGGAGCACCTCGCCGTCACCCTCGACCCCGGCGACCGCCTCACCATCCGCGCCGCCCAGCGCACCCGCCCGCTCGTGCGCGTCCTCGACTGGAGCAGCAACCGCCCCGACGCCCTGCACGTCATCGGCCCCGGCCCGGCACCCGGCGAGAAGCCCCCGTGCATCACCTTCGACGGCCTCCTCATCGCCGGCCGCGGCCTGCGCGTCTCCGGCGGCGTCGGCGCGGTCACCGTCCGCCACTGCACCCTCGTACCCGGCTGGTCGCTCGACCAGGAGTGCAACCCCGAGCACGTCGAGGAGGCGAGCATCGAACTCGCCGACACCCCGGCCTGCCTCCGGGTCGAGCACAGCATCCTGGGCCCGGTCGTCGTCAACGCCGACGAGGTCCACGCCGAGCCCAACCGCGTCTCGCTGTGCGACAGCGTCCTCGACGCCACCGCCCACGGCCTCGCCGCCCTGTCCGCCCCGGACCGACGCCCCGCCCACGCCGTCGTCGACCTGCGCCGCACGACCGTCCTCGGCTCGGTCCTCACCCACGCCGTCGGCCTCGTCGAGAACACCATCGTCACGGGCTGCCTGCACGTCGACCACCGCCAGTCCGGCTGCGTCCGCTTCACCCGGCTCGGCCCCGGCTCCCGCACGCCCCGCCGGTTCCACTGCGCCGACGGCCCGCCCCTCCCCCGCTTCACCAGCACCCGCTACGGCACCCCCGGCTACGCCCAACTCGCCCAGGACTGCCCCGACGTGATCCGGCGCGGCGCCGACGACGGTTCCGAGATGGGCGCCTTCCACGACCTCTTCCAGCCCCAGCGCGAGGACAACCTGCGGCTGCGCCTGGCCGAGTACACCCCCGCCGGCTGCGACGCCGGCCTCGTGATCGTCACGTGACCGCCCCTTAGGAGCCCGTCCATGCAAGGCGACTTCTCCCGCACCACCTTCGACCCGGGCAAGCACTACTCCGCCGTCCTCACCCAGCAGGGCCGCGTCCAGCTCGACGCCGACCTGAACGAACAGGGCGCCCTCCTCCTGCACCAGCTGCGCACGACGATCGCCGACCTCCTCGGCCCCGCCGTCGCGCCCGCCGTCGGCGGCGGCTTCGCGATCGACGCGGTCACGGGGAAGAAGCCCCAGGAGGACCTGAAGATCCCGGCGGGCCGGATCTACGTGGACGGCATCCTGGTCGAGAACGAGCTCGACACCACCTACTGGACCCAGCCGGACCTGCGCCTCGACCCGACCGACCCCACCGCCCAACTCCCCCAGGACAAGCCCTTCGTGGTGTACCTGCGGGTGTGGGAGCGGCTGGTCACCTCCCTCCAGGACCCGGCGATCCGCGAGGTCGCCCTCGGCGACCCCGGACCGGACACGGCGGCCCGCGCGAAGACCGTCTGGCAGGTCGCCGCACTCCCGGTGGCCGCCGCCACGACCGCCGACGCGCTGACCGAGTTCGCCACCCGCCTCGCCGCCTTCCGCCCCACCGGACGGCTGCGCGCCGGTGCCAAGCAGCCGCCGGCCGTCCCCGAGGACCGCTGCGAACTGCCGCCGGACAGCCGGTTCCGCGGCCCGGAGAACCAGCTCTACCGCATCGAGGTGCACACCGGCGGCCCCGCCTGGCCCGCCACCACCGGCCCGAGGTCACGCCGCGGCTTCCTCCCCGGCGCCACGTTCAAGTGGTCCCGGGAGAACGCCTCCGTGGTGTTCCCGGTCACCGCCCTCCACGGCGCGGTCGCCACCGTCTCGGCGCTCGGCCGGGACGGCAAACTCGGCCTGGAGGTGGGCGACTGGGTCGAACTCGTCGACGACACGACCGCCGGGCACGTCGCCGACGACACCGTCCTCACCGACCCGCCCCGGCCCGCGCCCCGCCTGCGCCAGGTCCTCGCGATCGACGCCGTCGACCTCCTCGTCACCCTCGACCGGCAGGACGGCGACACCGACTGCGGCCTCGGCCCCCACCCGTTCCTGCGCCGCTGGGACCACCTCGCGGCGGCGGACGACGGCGCACTCCCCCTGGTCGAGAACACCTGGCTGGACCTGGAGGACGGGGTCCAGGTCCGGTTCCAGCCCGCCCCGGGCGCCAAGACCGGCACCTACCGCCGAGGCGACCACTGGCTGGTCCCCGCCCGCACCGCCATCGGCGACGTCCTGTGGCCCCAAGGCGCCGACGGCCCCGCCGCCCAGGCCCCCGCCGGCGTGCAGTACCACTACGCCCCGCTCGCCTACGTCAACGGCGCCACCATCGACGCGTCCCCCCGCAAGACCTTCCGCCCCCTGGGCAGTTGAGCCCTGTCGACCGGCCGTCCCGGACGCACCGGCGAGTGGGCCGGCAGCCGGTCGAGGGCTGTCGGCCCACTCACCTCACAGGGGCCTCGCGGCTCACAGGGTCTTGAGGGTCACAGGGCCTTGAGGGTCACAGGGTTTTGAGGGTCACAGGGTTTTGAGGCCGCTCAGCAGGGCCGTGCCGACCGGGCTGCCGAATCCCGTGCAGGCGTCCCAGCCGGGCCCGGCATCGTAGGCGCCGTTGCTGCCCTGGGTGATGTCGCGCAGGATGCCGGTGGAGAGCTTCGTGTAGAGCAGCGGGTTGAGGAAGCCCACCGGTGCGCTGAGGCCCTCGTTGACGCGGCTGAGCAGCGCGGCCCAGAGCGGTGCGGCGGCGCTCGTCCCGCCGATCGGGTAGAGGCCCTGGCCGTCGACGGCCGGGATGACGACGCCGGTCACCAGGTCGGCGTCGGCGGCGACGTCCGGGACACCGCGGCCGGCGCTGTGCGGCGGGTTGGCCGAGTGCGGCACGTGGGCGTCGGACTGCCACGGCGGCACGGGGAACCAGCGGCTCACGCCGCCTCCCGTGGCGAACCCGGGGCCCTGGTCCCAAACCGTCTCGCTGGCGATGCCGCCCGTGTTCGCCACCAGGCTGGTGCCGCCGACACCGAGCACGTGCGGGCTGGACGCCGGGAAGTCGGCGTGGGCCTTCAGGTCGTTCGCGTCGTCCCTGGTGCCGTCGTCGCCGGAGGCGCAGCAGATGCTGATGTTGCGGGCGCCGGCCTGGGCGAAGGCCTGGTCGGCGGAGGTGATGGCCATCCGTGTCCACGCCGAGTTGGCGGAGTCCTCGGGGTTGCCGTAGCTGCAGGAGATCACGGTGGGCTTGTTGACGGTGTCGGTCACGATGGTGTGGATCGCGTCGACCCAGCCCTGCTCGGTGAAGACCGTGAAGTAGACGACGATCTTCGCCCCGGGGGCCAGGCCGCCGACCATCGCGAGGTCGAGCATGATCTCGGGCGTGCTGTCGGCCGGGTCGCTGCCGTCGTCGCTCCCGAGGTCGTTGCCGGGGCCGGCCACCACCACGTCGGTGATGTCCGGCATCGGGTTGCCGAGCACGTTCACGAAGTAGTTGCGCAGGGCGTCGATGCTGTAGCCGCCGGAGGGCCGGCCGGGCTGGGTCATGCCGTTGAAGGCGAGCACGGCGATGCACTGGCCGGCGCCGGTGGTGCCCGCGGGGAACGAGTAGTGGCGGCCGAGCTCGGTCGGCAGGAAGGTGCCGGCCGGGATGCGGGCGCCGGCGACGGCCGGGATCGTCGCACGGGCGGCGGTGGCCTGGCGGGTGCGCAGGTCGGCGCCGATCGGGCGGTTGTCCAGGCCGAGGACGCCGGTGACGATCCCGTCGAGTTCGGCGGGTACGTGGACGGCGCCTTCGCGGCCGCGGTAGGTGTGCCACCGGCTGTCGCGGCCCTGGTAGCGGTAGCGGGCCAGGGTCACCTGGAACGCGTTCGAGATCTGTTCCACGGTGCCGGTCAGCTGCACGCTGCGGGCCGGCTCGTTGACCGTGCCGAGCGTCAGCCCGTGGTCGAGGGCGAAGGCCTTGACGGCGGTGATGTCGGCCGGGGCGGCCCGGTAGGCCCGGTCGACCTCGCCGTGGTCGGCGGGCTTGCGCTTGGCCGGTGGTGTGAGCGCGAATTCGAGGAGGTCGGGCGGGGCCGGCGCGGCCGGGTCGCGGCGCAAGTAGACGGTGACGGTGAGTGGTTCGGAGAGGTTGGCCGGGCCGACGACACTGGCCCCGGCGCGCGGGGTGCGGTCACTGTCCGGGATGGGGAGGTACGGGCTGCGCGGCATGATCGCCTCCAGATGCTTCCACACGGAGCTCTGTACGTGTATCGCGCATATGTACTTTGTATACCCAGCTTCATCCTCGCCCGCAGCAGGCGTCAAGCGTTCCGGCCAGGGAGTCCGGCCGGGATAGGCCGGATGTTTACCCCGTATCCCTACCGTGCATTTTCCCGCCCCGCGCCCCCGGTGCGGGCCCGGCAGGATCAGCGGAGCCGGGCGCGCGCGATCCCGTCGTCCGCGCCCGGGGCCGCCTGCACCGCCGCGTCCAGCAGGCGCCGCATCCCCGGGGAGGGGTTCACCCCCAACTCCCTTTGGAGCAACAGGCGGTAGGCGTGGTAGGTGTGGATCGCCTCGCTGTAGTTGCCCTCGGCGAGGTGGATCTCCAGCAGCAGCCGGTGCGGACTCTCCCGCAGGGGCTCGGCGCGCAGCGCGGCGTGGACGGCTTCGAGGGCGGCGGCGTAGTCGCCGGCGCGGAGGTCGCGCAGGGCGAGCTTCTCCATGGTGTGGAGGTAGAGCTGGCGCAGCCGTTCGCGCTCCAGCAGCACCCAGTCGTCGTACCAGCCGGGCAGGAGCTCGCGCGGGCCGCCGGCGAGCAGTACGCGCGGGTCGCCCGTCCCGGACTCTCCGATGCCGCCGAGCAGTTCGTCGACGTCGAGGCGCACCGAGGCGTGCAGCCGCAGCGTCTCGCCGGCGGCGGCGAGCACCGGGGCGGCGAGCACGGGCGCGCCGGACTGCTGGAGGCGCCACAGCGCCGTCCGCAGCCGGCCGGAGGCCTTGGCCTCGTCGGACTCCGGCCACAGCGTGCCGGCCACGAGGGCGCGGTGGGCCTCGCGGCGCAGGGCGACGAAGGCGAGGAGGCGTTGGAGCGTCCTGGTCAGGTGGACGGGTTTCGCCCCGCAGTCGAGCGCGAAGCCGTCGAGCAGCCTCAGCCGAGCGGAAACAGCCATACACCCGCCCCCTCATGCCCTCATGGATGTCCGCGTACGATCATGCCCCGCTGCGGCGCCCTCACCCCGAACGTCACGAATTCACCCTTTCGAGCGATTCCGTCACTCCGGGCTGACGTCGGGCCCGCGCCGGGCCCGCGCCTCGCCGTACGCGGCCAGGACCCCGAGGTAGCGGCGGCGGACGTCGTCCCGGGGGGGTGGGGGGGGCCCCCCAGCCCGGGTTGGGCGGTGGATAAAGAAAGAGGGGTGGGTGAGGGCCCCCCCCCGCGGCGGAGGGAGGGG